>CAYSGX010000029.1:0-14240 GCA_964430605.1 uncultured Chitinophagaceae bacterium | reverse complement strand
ACCTACATTATCGAAAAAATCAATTACATCTATTTTCATTTTTGACTACCCTTGGATAAGATTCACAATCACATTCTTTGGACGTTAATGAATCTAATATTAAACTTTTTCTCTCAGAATTATAGAATACATGGGTACAGAAATAAGTCAGTTTTGTCGGTCCACCAAAATAGGTTATTGATGTATCAGTTATTATTGTATCGAAGTCGGCTCCTCTCCCTCCTGTTATTTCTCCTCCAACTCTATCAGAAAGTCCATTAACTGAAATTTCTTTTTCACAATCCCAAATGTATAATTCCTTTTTATAGGAAATAAAATCTTCATAAGATAAAGAGGTTGAAATTTTGCCTGTAGAATCAAATGAAAAAATCAACTTTTCATCAATCTCATCTAACGCTATTCCATTTGGACAATCAAACTCAATTACTACTCTTCCTGAATAATAGCAAGGTAATTTATAAATTACCGTCTTTGAATTTATATAGTGACATGAGTAACCAAGAAATCCAAGAATTGATAATATAAGCATTAACCTTTTCATTATTTATTAAAATTTAGGACAAGCTTGATCAGAACCTATTTTCCCCCCACTGGTCGTAGCGGATGCTACGACCGAAAACATGATGAAGTGTCCGCTCATATTTTTTATCATTGTTCAGAACAGGTAATTTTATCTCATACATTGATAAAAATAACAAAATGCGGGAGTTTTTGAAACACTACCGAATTAAACAAACTTCCTTAGCGGACGCTATGGTTCTCTTTTTAGGTCGTAGCGGATGCTACGACCGGTGAGGGTAGTATTGTTGAAATAAAAAAACAAGGGTAGCCGAACCACCAGCTACCCTTAAAACCAAAACCAACTAAAACCAACTCTTAATTATAATATTGTGCCTGCTCTTGCCGACAGGTTAGAAGCAGTTGCTTCATCTGTTGCAAAAGTTGTGCCATCTTTTAAAATTTTTACTTTCACCGGGCTTCCTTTGCTGTCTATTGCCGAAACATAAATAAATTGTCCTTTTTCACCGGTAAACTGGTAACGCCAGCCTGATTTAATATTCGTTACATCTTTAGAGTTCCCATTTTCATCGCGATAAGTTACTTCGCACTCCTGGCAAGCCACTTCATATTTTATGGTATAAACCGATTTTTCAGGCTCGGTAAATTTGAAAGCCATAAAGCCTGTAGAAGAAATTACAATTGCTGCTATTAATAACATTGTAGGTTTCATAGTGAGTTCCTCCTCATATTTTTCAACGGATAAAATAAATCATGAACACACACTATTACGGAACACATAAAAAAAAGTTACACGCGCTTCGGTTTTTTTATTCATTTCTGTTTTCTTTGCAGAAACAATAGGTTTATTTCAGCATTGCAACTGAATAACAACCACTAACAGCCATGCAAACCATAACAGGCATTTTCCGCTTTTTTTTATTTGTTATTGTAACCGGCTTTTATATTATAAGGGTAATAACGGCAAACATTTTCACAGGCAACAGTTTGAAAACACAAATGCTGCACACCGGGCAATGGAGCAATGCCATGCTGAAAATATTGGGTGTAAAAGTTGCGGTGCAAGGCACAGTGCCCGGTGAATCGGTATTATACCTGCCCAATCATAGAAGTTATATAGATGCGGTAGTTACGGCAGCCTATTTCTACAATAGTTTTGTAATTAAGGCCGAAGTAAGCAAGTGGCCTTTGATGGGCGCTGCCACCAAAAATTCGGGGCATATTTTTGTAAACCGGAATAATGATAAAAGCCGCGAAGAAACCCGTGAAAAAGTAAAAGCCCGTCTGGTAGAAGGTTATTCGGTTACGGTGTTTCCCGAAGGCACCACATTTAAAGGCCCCGGTTGTATGGAATTTAAGCCCGGAATGTTTTATGCCGCTGCCGAAGCGAATTTTCCTGTTGTGCCCGTTGCCATAGAATATAAAGTGCAGGAAGATGCCTGGGTAGGTGCCGATACCTTTGTGCCGCATTTTATAAAATGTTTTGGCAAGCCTGTTACCGAAGTTATCCTGCGCATTGGTAATGTTATGGAAAACAAAGACGCTTCAGTATTAAAGCAGGAAGCTGAAGCGTGGGTGCGGCAAAGCCTTAAAGAAATGCGTGCGGCTTATGATAAAGCGTAAATACAAAAGAAACTTCTTTTAATATTTCACTGCCCTAAAGATTTTTTGTTCCGAATTTATTTTTAGTAAATCTACTAATAGAATGAAAATGCAAGCCTGTAAAAATTATGGCAATATTATGATTCAAAGCAATTGCTTAATTTGCGGTTAAATATTTTTAGTTATGAATAACGCAGGTAAAATAGTTGCCCTTATTGTTTCATTTTTTTATGTACAATATGTTTTTGCAGAAAATGATATAGACCGTTTTTTATCACAACAGCAGCAACAACTGGAACAGCATGTTTCTAAAAAACAATTGGTAATTCAATTTGAAAAAGATGTTGAAGCCACAGAAAAACAATTGTTCTTCAAGCAATACTCTTATTTAATACCTTATAGCGAAGGCATGGAAATAGGCAGAAATAATGTTGTTGTAGCTAAACTAAAAAATGAGTTAAATAATTATGCCGAAGTAAAAGAAGTATTACAACAACTAAAGCAACATGAAGCGGTGAAAATGGTAAATCCAATTTTAGAAAATGAAGCCGCTAATCTTGTGTTGGTTTTAAACCCCGTTTTTTTCAGCCTGAAAGAAAATGTTTCTATAAATGCTGTTCAGGCTTTTTTAACAGAACAAGGCATTGAGAAAATTCAGCCTCATGCTTATTTGAAAAATATTTTCCAGTTTGAAAACAACAAGCGTTGCGCCTATAATAATATTGAACTGGCTGCCTTCTTAATGCAAAGCGATTGGGTTGCTTTTGCCGAGCCTAATTATGGTTTGTTTATTAATGCCTGCACTGTTACCGACCAGTATTTTCCGCGCCAGTGGCATATTGAAAACACAGGCACTGCTATACAGGGCAGTGGTACTCCGGGCGCAGATATGGATGTAGTAAATGCCTGGAGTATTTCTACCGGATCGCCCAATATTAAAGTTGCAGTTTTAGATTCGGGTGTAGATACTTTACATGCCGATTTGATAGATAATTTATTGCCGGGTTTTGATGCGACAAACGGAGGCAGCAATGGTTATCCTAATTTAAGATTTCGCGAAGATGCACACGGCACGGCCTGCTCGGGTATTATTGGCGCTGTGGCTAATAATTCGGGATTGGGCGTAGCGGGTGTTGCTTACGACAGCAAAATTATTCCCATAAAAATATTCTATTACGTGGACTCCCTTTTGCCACCTATAGATTCTCTTACGCCACGAATTTCACCTTATTCCGAATCGCAATGGATGGCCGATGGCATTGCCTGGGCTTGGCAATTTGGCGATGCTGACGTAATGAGCAATTCGTGGGCGGTACAAGATTTACTGCTACAAATATTACCCGGCTCGCCTGCTTTGGTAGATACTGCCATTGCGCAGGTATATCAATATGGCCGAAACGGAAAAGGTATTCCATTATTTTTTTCGAGTGGCAACGAAGGTGGTTTACCTTATTGGCCGGGCAGAAAACCCGAAACTATTGCCATAAACGCCACCAGCATGTGCGATGAAAGAAAAAGCGCTACTTCTTGCGACAACGAAACGTGGTGGACCGGTAATTGGAAAGGTGCGTTAGATTTTAGCGCTCCGGGTGTTAGAATCCCTACTACCGATATTTCAGGGACAAAAGGTTATAATGCTAATGGCGATTATACTTTAACCTTCAACGGAACTTCCGCGGCTTGCCCCAATGCCGCGGCTGTCGCGGCTTTGTTGTATAGTATCAGAGAAGATTTAACGATTGAAGATATTCGCTACATCATGGGCATCACTGCCGATAAAGTGGGCGGTTATGATTATTCCACGCAGAAATTTGCGGGCAACTGGTCGGAAGAGCTGGGCTATGGCAGGTTGAATGCCTTTAAAGCATTGACGATGGCAAGAAATTATAACGTAGGTGTTAGAGAATATAAAGACAATACGCTGGTATCAATTTATCCAAATCCTATAGAAGACAACACGGTTTATGTTTCATTAAAAAACAATAACGAAAAAATTTATTCGGTAGAAATTATAAATGCTGAAGGAAAAATAATTGCAACTAATAATTTTTCAGCGGCATTAAACAATGAGGTAATTGTATTGTTGCCTCAAAATTTGCCTTCAGGATTTTATTTTGCAAAAATTAAAACCGAAAATAATTTTTACACGAAAAAGTTGGTTAATAGGTAGATTATTTAAACAAACTTCCCCAATTATCTTCAATATCGTTGGCTTTATCAAAACTGTTTACCCATTCAATAAATAGTTTTCTAAACCCGTCTATTTCATCTCTCAGCACCTGTAAATATTCGTGATTGGGGTAACCCAGCATTTTTAAACCCGAAGTGTGGGTAAGCAAGCTGCGCGCATGAATTTTTATTATCACTGCATTTTCCATTCTTAATGAGTACAAGTCGCCCCCTTCTGCACCTTGGATTTTTGCCCCAATAATCATTACATCTTCCATCATCATAGATTTGTAATGCTCAAACATTTCGGCAGGCACATCTTCATTAGCATCCTTGCCATCAATAGTTTCTACCAACGAGTTTACCAAATCATATAATTCTTCCGCCTTTTTAACAATAGGCAGGTTATCTATACGCTCACTTTCAGCATCCATTTCTTTTTGTAACTCCTCATCATCGGGGTCAAATTCGAAATCGTTCATGTCGAAATCATCATCATCATCGTCCCAAGCCATAGTGTAATTTTTTATTCAGCTTAAATATAATAGTTTTGCTACACTGCATGGCAACAATTAAGATTCAAAATTTACTTCCCGAGCCGCTTAAAGAAATTGATGTTTCATCTTCCGATATCTGGAAGAGTGAATTAATATTTGAGCCATCACAGTTTGTAAAAGTGCAGGCGCCATCGGGCAAGGGTAAATCTACTTTCATTAATATTCTCTTCGGAAACAGAACCGATTATACAGGCGATGCTTTTATCGACAATCAGAATGTCAGAAAATTCAGCCTTAACGATTGGTCTAAAAATAGAAGAGAAAAGCTCTCCGTTGTTTTTCAGGATTTAAGATTGTTGCCCGAGTTTACCGGCATAGAAAATATTATGCTGAAAGCAAGCCTGATAAAATATTACAATGAAGAGCAAATTATTGCCATGGCAGAATTACTGGGCGTAAAAAAATTGCTGAACAAAAAAGCGGCACTGATGTCTTATGGCGAGCGCCAACGTTTTGCTATTATTCGTTCGCTGGTGCAGCCGTTTGAAACCCTTTTGTTAGATGAGCCTTTCAGCCATCTGGATCATAACAATATTGCCAAGGCTTCGCAACTTATTGTTGATGAATGCCGAAAAAGAAATGCCGGCTTAATTCTGTGCGGACTGGATGATGATGCGCTTATTCCTTACGATAAAAAAGTATTGCTGTAGATGAATCGCCTGCTGCTGAAAATATTATGGAACAACCAAAGTAAATGGCAATTCCTGTTTGCCATTGGTGGCTTTGTAATTGGTGTTTTCATTATGCTGGCATCGCTGCAACTGTATATTGAAGTGAAAAACATTTTATTTAATTCTGAAAAAGATAAGCAAAACGATTATCTCATTATTAATAAACAAGTAACGCTTGCCAATACTTTCAGCAAAGGGCAATCGTCTTTTACACCGGAAGATTTAGATACGCTGAAGATGCAGCCATTTATAAAATCTATCGGTGCATTTGAATCCGGCACTTTTTCTGTTCAGGCTAAATTGCAAATGCAGTTTGGCTTTAGCCCCGATATATTTTTTGAAGCCGTACCTGATGAATACATAGATAATATGCCTGAAGAATTTGTGTGGGAAGAAGGCAATGACTTTGTGCCCATTATTATTTCAAACGAGTTTTTAAACATTTACAATTTTGGGGTGGCAATGAGTTCCAAAATGCCACAGTTGCCTAAAGAAGCCATTCAAATGTTTCCTTTCAATATTGTTATTTTCAACAAAAAAGAAAACATACAATTTAGCGCAAGAGTTATCGGCTTTACCGATAGAATCCCTACGGTGCTGGTGCCGCTTAGCTTTATGAAATGGGCTAATAAAAATTATGGTACTACTGAAAATCCCGCGCCACAAAGAGTATTAATAGAAGTAACCGAAAAAGACGAAACCTTTAAAACGTTTTTAAGCGAGCATAACTACATTACCAATCAGGAACAACTGAAAAGCGATAATACCCGTAAGATTTTGAATTTGGTGGTAGCTATTATTACTGTGGTGGGCGCGTTATTTGTGATATTGTCTTTTGTAATTTTCATTATCAATTTTCAGCTACTTATCTCCAGGGCCAAATATGAGATTGATGTAATTATGAATTTGGGCTATTCTTATAATGCCATCAGCAATGTTTTAAATTTTCAGTTGTTCAGCATATTAAGTATTTCTTATGCGGCAATAGTGGTGGCGTTATATGCAGCCTTTAAGAAAGCGGGAGCATGGGCTACAGAGAAAGGAATTGAAGTTTCAGGGATACTGTCTTTGAAAGTAATACTGGCGGGAATACTGATAGTTTTACTGCTGATGTTGCTAAACAACATCACGCTGAGAATGTCGCTTAGGAAATAACTTACTTCACATATTGCTCATGCAATGCGTCACGATTGGGCTTAACCGTTTCGTTGTTGTAAGAAGCTTTGTTTTTATCTAAATAGAACTGGTCGATAACCATGCTGTTCAGATACACAAACCCTAACAATAAAATGCACAAGAAAAGCAACAGAAAGTTGATTGCGTTGTTCTGTCTCATTGCGTAAAACTTTTCCATGATATTGGTTTTAATAAACATTAAACGTTGTATTTTATGTTTTAGTTTACGGGAAAGTTAATTATTTGTTTTATTATTCTTAATCATGAATAAATAAACATATCAACATAGTATATAATGCTATGCGTTAAAATCTCAGTATTATTATTCATTACCGTTCGAAACTTTGAATTTGCTCTTTTGCAACGGGTTAAAACCCGTTGCTTTTTTGACAAAAGGACTTTTATTTTTAAAAGCGGGCTAAAGTCCGCAAAGAAAAGAATCGAATTTTCGTGTTTCGAACACTTGTGATTATTATTCTGAAACTGTATATACCTGATTGTCTAAGGCAGGTATTTTAGGACGCTGAATTTTAATAAAGCCGTGCTTCACTGTATTGTGGCAATTGTTGCAATTGGCCACCAATAAATCATAAGAAGTTTCAAATGCAGCCACATCTTTTTTCTCAATGGCAGTTTCAAGTTGTTCAACAGATTTCAACCCGAAATTTCTGATTAAAGGCGAAATAGCAATGCCATCTTCATATACATTAGCATGTTCTATTTTCTCCATGCTTTCTTCTAATTCATGTGCATAGAATTGCGCCAACTCCCAATTGCCTGCGCGACCTGCAAACCACAACTTATTACTATGGCGTTGCAAGTTGTTCATGTAAACCGCTATTTCAAAACCTTCGCCACTGCCCTTTGCCAAGCCGCCCGAAGTATCGCCATCTATCATGGGCGCTTCTGAAGCAGTGTCTTCTATTACTGTTGGTTGCAACAACAACTCTTTTATTTTTATATAAGCAGCAATGCTGAATCCTAAAGCTATTAATGAAATGGCGATGGCGATGTAATTTTTCATGGCAATTAATATTTAGTGATAACAGAAACAAAGTTCGCAGAAAAAAGATTATCGAATACAGTATTTATTAATCACTGTTTCATGCTGCGGAAACCGGTTGAGCAACAAATCTTTTTCAGCCAAAACAAAATCGGCAAAATCAAAACCCGGAGCAACGGTGCAGCCTAATAAACTGAAACTATTCTCATCGTTTACTTTTGAAGCAAACCATGTGTGTCGCTTAATGGTGTATTGCAGTAATTCGCCTTGCTCTAAATTATTCCCGATTACTTTTTCAGCATAATTGCCTTGTTCATCAATCATCATTAAAGTCATAGATGCGCCTGCATAAAAATGCCAGGTTTCATCGCTTTCAATTTTATGAAAAGCTGAAAATTCTTTACCGCTCAGTAAAAAATAAATACCGGTGCTGAAATTTCTATCGCCTGAATATCTTTCGGGTAGCGCTTGTTTTGAAACAGCTTCATCGCTTCTGTAAACTTCTTTAAAATAGCCACCTTCAGGATGCGCGGTGAGATTTAATTTTTCGATGTAGTATTGGGCGTTCATACATTATCTAATCTTGGTTTTCTGAAATAATTATTGCTTTGCAACAAAAGTTTCCAACCCTTTCAGGCACTCGCCAATATCGCGGTGCACTACACTTTGTACCGAGCCGCCAATATATCTTTTCAGCGGGTTGTTACCAATTTTTATGGTATTGTTCCAGCTAACCTTTGTTTCGTTTTCATTAATTATTTGCAACCTGATTATTCCCGGCAATTCAAACTTGCCATCCTGAACACTCAAAAAAGTATGCACTTCAGAATCTTTTACGGCATGAGTAATTTTCAAACTGCCATTGCCCGCATGAGTTGCCGTCCACGACATTTCATGTTCCGAAGGATATTCCAATTGCATTGTCTTATCAATTCCGGTGCTCCAGATACTCCAGTTTTTCCATTGCTGTAAATTCACCAATGCAGGGTAAATATCTTCGGGCTTCTTTTGTAACACTACTTCATTTTCTACCTGAATTTCTGAAGGTAAAAAGAACCCACCCATCATAAATGAAGCTGAAAAAACTGAAACTAAAAGTATGATTCGATATTTTACAGACATATTTTTAAATTATTCAAATTGCTGAAGTACACATTGATTAAGAGCTTGAACCTGATTTTCTCCATTCTCATGTCTGATTTCTAACTTCCAAATTTACTCTATCACGCCTGATTTTCTACCCACTTTAACAAAAGCGGCAACAGCTTTTTCCAAATGCGCCTGCGTATGTGCTGCTGAAAGCTGTACTCTTATTCTGGCTTGTCCCTTTGGTACAACAGGGAAAAAGAAACCGATTACATAAATACCTTCTTCCAACAATTCTTTGGCAAAATTTTGTGCAAGTTTTGCATCATACAGCATAATGGGCACAATGGCATGTTCGCCTGCCTTAATATCAAAACCTGCGGCAGTCATTTCTCTGCGGAAATATTTGGTGTTGCTTTCCAAACGGTCGCGCAGTTCGGTGGTTTCGCTCAACAAATCAAGTACGGAAATGGAAGCGCCTGCGATAGAAGGAGCTAAGGTATTGGAAAACAAATATGGACGCGAACGTTGCCGCAGCAATTCAATAACTTCTTTTTTACCCGAAGTAAATCCGCCCGATGCACCGCCCAAAGCCTTGCCCAATGTGCCTGTAATAATATCAATCTTGCCCATCACATTTCTGAATTCATGTGTGCCTCTTCCTGTTTTGCCCACAAAGCCCGAAGCATGGCATTCATCAATCATAATCAAAGCTTCATATTTTTCTGCCAGCGTAACTATCTTGTCTAACTGCGCAATAGTGCCGTCCATGCTAAATACACCATCGGTAACAATTAATCTGGTTTTTTGCGCCTGCGCCTGTTGTAGTTGTGTTTCCAAATCGTCCATATCGTTATGATTATAACGATAGCGAACCGCTTTACACAAACGCACTCCGTCTATAATAGAAGCGTGATTCAGCGCATCGGAAATAATAGCGTCTTCTTCGCCCAGTAACGGCTCAAACACACCTCCATTGGCATCGAAAGCGGCAGCATACAGAATAGTATCTTCCGTACCTAAAAACTGTGCGATTTTCTGCTCTAATGTTTTGTGAATATCCTGCGTACCGCAGATAAATCTTACCGAACTCATGCCGAAGCCGTGCGAATCAATATATCGGTGTGCGGCTTCAATTACTTTGGGGTGCGATGACAAGCCCAGATAATTATTGGCGCAGAAATTCAATACTTTTTTGCCGTTGCTTAAAGTAATTTCAGCGTCTTGCGGTGAAGTAATAATACGCTCTTCTTTATACAAGCCTGCTTCTTTTACTGAAGCCAATTCCGACAGTAATTTTTGTTTAAACGATTCAGAATACATATTCAAAAATTTGAACCGTGAAGTTATATAGCATTTTTGATTTTATACCCGATAAAAGAAAGGCTTACTTTTTGTTAAAAAACAAAATACCCAATGGCATGGCTACTGCTACCAGCAGACAAACAACAATCGTTACGTCAGCCGTGCCTGACAGTTGCAGAAAAAAACATCTTGCGTGATAATAAAACGGATAAACTGCACCCAAAATATAGAGGTATTTTAGTCTGTTGCCTTTCTGCGAATACAAAACAGCAAACAAACACAGCGCATAGCTGATAGTATGTACTATGTGTGATAAAACAGTTTCATCATTAAAGCGCGAGAACAAACCATAGATATGTACGCCAACACCAATCGCCAGAAACAAAGCAAAAATTCTTTTAAATAATTTCATGGAATGAAGATATGAAAAGCAGCAATCAATCTTCCTTAGAAACCTTAAACAAAAATTCTTTTTCTTCTTTGTTCAGGCTATCATATCCCGAGCGGGAGATTTTGTCTAAGATAATATCGATGCGTTCCTGCTTGGTAATATTATCGCCAGTGCCGGCAGTATTTCTTCTCACTTTCATTTCAGGCGGAACAGTAGTGCGCTGCACATACCGGGGATTGGGCCTTGGGTTCAGGGTTAAAACATTCATGGCTTTTTCATACACCGTAATAAATGGGGCAGCCAAATCGGTGCCCATGCGCAATTGCCTGATGTAAATAAAACCAAACAACGCCCCTCCCAAATGCGCAATGTGTCCCCCTGTGTTTTGTTCGGGAATGCTTACCAAGTCTATTACCACTAAAACCACCGCTATCCACTTAATTTTTACCGGGCCGAAAAACAATAAAAACACGGTGTAATCAGGAACAATAGTTGCGGCTGCCACCACAATGGCCAATACTCCTGCGGAAGCGCCCAAGGCTTGCACATAGGGAGCCCCGGCTTTCAGCCCGGGGAAAATATTATAGGAAGCGATTAAGATAACAGCGCCTGCCAGCCCACCTAAAATGTATAATGGCAATATTTTTTTGCTGCCAATAAACTCTTGCACAATTTTACCAAACCAAAAAAGCCACAGCATATTAAACAGCAAATGAAAAAACCTGAAGTGGGTAAACATGTGTGTAATGAGTATCCACGGCTTTCTAAGCAACGAAGAAACGCTGGCAGGCAACATCACATAGCCCAACGCTTTGTTCAGCACATCGTTGGCTGCGCTGCGGTCTTCAAAAGATAAAACGGTGATAACGAATAAAAGATTGGCTACTAAAAATACTACTACATTAATGAAAATGAGGCGGGTAATAATGCCGCCATGCGCCACCTCGTAGCGTATATCATTAAAAATATTTCGGTTGCCGTATGCCATAATTTTTCAAGAAGCAAGATTAAGACAATCAGCCAAAGAGAAAGGTTGTATTGAAAATTTTCGAACTTATTTTTCCTGTTGTCTTTTCAAGCAATTCAAACTTTCCGTTTAACAAAATATATCCTGTGGTGTCATTTGTTTCGGGGTCAACCACCCAGTATTCTTTCACGCCTTTCGCTTCATAGATATTTTTCTTTTCGGTTAAATCGTATTTCGAATTAGAGGGCGAAAGGATTTCGATGATAAAATCGGGAGCGCCATAAACAGCGCTTTTATGAATAATGTTTTTGTTCTCGCTGGCTATGAAAAAAATATCGGGCTGGTAAATTTCCTCATCGGCAAGATGAACGTCTAAAGGCGCAATTACCACAATACCCAAATTGTTTTTTTCGGCATAGTCTGAAATTTTTTTATACAAATTTCCTGCTACACTTTGATGGTTAAAAGATGGCGATGGAGACATAACAAATTTGTCGTTAATCAGTTGAATGGGGCTGCCTTCGGGAAGTAGCTGATATACTGTCCAGTTAGGCAAATAGGTTTCGCCTAAAAAGAACTTTTCGTTCACTACTTTACACTGAACTTCATCGGGAAGCATTTTTGAAATGGCATCGGTATTTAATATTTTGGCTTGTTTCAGCATACTCCAAATTTACCAATTCTGAAACAGTAAATCAAATCAGAAAAAATTCCGTTTGCCCTTTTGCCAGTACCTTATAAGAATGAAAGCAAACAGCATACCGCCCAGATGCGCGAAGTGTGCAATGTTTGAACTGCTGCTTCCGGTAAGATTTTGATAGCCTGTATAAAATTCAAACAGCGCATAAATCGCCACAAAATATTTTGCTTTAATCGGAAACAGAAAATAGATATAAAGCAATGTGTTCGGAAACAACATGCCGAATGCCAGCAACACGCCAAATACTGCACCCGATGCACCTACCGTTGGAATATCAATGCCGGTTTGCAATACGTTATTGGCATATACTTTTGCCTGAGAAATATACATTTCATTATTGGGCTGTGTACTCCATTCATTTATAAAATCGTAAATCTTATTATTGAAAAACCCTGTTGCTTTTTCATCGATAAAAAACTTAAACGCATCGGGTGTAGGGCTGTTTAAAAAAACATTTAATGCCGCTTCTAACGAAGTGTTTTCATAATACAAAACGCCCGAATGAATTAATGCTGCACCTAATCCTGTAAAGAAGTAAAAAAACAAGAAACGTTTTGCTCCCCATACATTTTCAAGTACGCTGCCAAACATCCACAAGGCAAACATGTTAGAAAACAAGTGCATAAAGCTGCCGTGCATAAATAAATGCGATACAAATTGATAAGGCTGAAAATATTGCGAGTTTACATAGTGTAACCCTAAAATTCTTGACAGACGCACACCAAAACTTTCGGCAGTGAGCGTGGCTAAAAACAACAAGCCATTGATGATTAATAAATTCTTAATTACATCGGGCAAAAAATTAAAACTTCTGGGTCTGAAATCCTGCATCTTAAAATTGTATCGGGTGGCGAGTCATGGCTTGCTCGGTCCGCTTATTTATTTTTGTTGAAAACGTTTTTCTATTTCATTCTGGTCAAAGGTAATAAAAGTCAGTCTGCCATTGGGTGCTACATAAGGTTGTTCGCAGGCGAATAATCTGTCTATTAAAGAGCGAATTTCTTTGATGCTTAACGGCTGCCCCGCTTTCACCGATGTTTGTTGCGCAATAGAGCGTGCAAGACTTTCGCGTTTGTTCAGCTTCAGTACCGACAAATTGTTTTTATAATCTTCAATCAACTTTTCAATAATTTCCTGCTCGTTGCCCGAAGGAATATCGGCAGGCATACCGTGTATTACAAAAGCATCGTTGCCAAATTCCTGAATATCGAAACCGAGCGCGTTCACATCGGGCATAATTTCTTTCAGCAGTTCGACATCTGAAACATTCAACTGAATGGTTTGCGGAAACAGTTGTTGTTGCGAAGGTATCTTATTGTTTTTCATGGCATGAAGCGTTTCTTCATACAAAATACGCTCGTGTGCCGCCTGCTGGTCTATTAAAATAAAGCCCGATTTTATGGGCGAAATAATATACTTGTTCTGCAACTGATACGGCTCTTTGGTTTCTTCTTCCAGCGCTTCAATCGTATCGGCTTTTTCCAGTTCTTTCCACTCGCTTGGTATGGTAAACGAATCTTCCGAAGGTTCTTTTTTTACAACATCAAACAGCGTTTCCCGGTTGCGCAAAGTAGGTTTTGAATGTAGTTGCGGAGTAATTGAAGAAGCCGTATGATTGCCTTCTGCGCTGCCTGTTTGCCATGTGTTTTTTATTTCCTGCGGAAGAGGGGCATTGCTTCGCTCCAACATGCTGAAACTGGTTTCGCTGTCGAAATCTAAAGAAGGCGTAACACTGAATTTTGCCAGCGCATGTTTCACCGCCACTCTTACAAACGTGTAAATTATTTTCTCTTCTTCAAATTTTATTTCCTGCTTGGTAGGGTGCACGTTAATATCAATCTTAGCCGGATTAATATCTATAAACAACACAAAAAACGGAAAGCTGCCTGAAGGCATTAAATCTTCGTAATTGGCAAATACCGCATGGTTGAGGTAGTTGTTTTTGATGAAG
Source organism: uncultured Chitinophagaceae bacterium (assembly GCA_964430605.1). Lineage (GTDB taxonomy): Bacteria > Bacteroidota > Bacteroidia > Chitinophagales > CAIOSU01 > CAYSGX01. The sequence continues at coordinate 143 of CAYSGX010000029.1, read as the reverse complement.
CGGTTGTTTACAAAAAAGAACTGCTCGCCACGGGTTTTCTTGGAAAACTCGGGCTTGCCGCAATAGCCGTATATTTTTATGATATCGGTTTGTTCTTCAACGGGCACTACCTTTTCGTTATAGTTATTACCAAACACACTTAC
>CAYSGX010000028.1:2454-14828 GCA_964430605.1 uncultured Chitinophagaceae bacterium | reverse complement strand
TATTGGCAACCTGAAACGTTTGGAATTGCTGCGCAAGCATCCTGAACTGAAAGAGAAACTGTGGGAAAACGTATTGCCGCTGCAAAACGGCCTGAAAGAAAGAGGTTTTGATATTGGCGACACCAATAGCTGTGTTACACCGGTATATATGCACGTGCCGGTAGAGATTTCTTCACAACTCATTTTCGATTTAAGAAATAATTACAAGATTTTCTGTTCGGCAGTGGTATATCCCGTAGTGCCCAAGGGCATTATGCTGTTGCGCCTCATCCCCACGGCAGTACATACCGCGCAAGACATTAAAGAAACCCTCGATGCTTTTGAGGCCGTTGCCAATAAGCTGAAAAACAACGAATACAGCAACGAATTTGTGAAGTTCGAAGCCTGAATTATAAGCTAATTCATCTGTTAAAAAATCCCTGTGGAACCCGCAGGGATTTTTTTAGTTTTTGAGCCATTCGCTAAAGCGTAACGGCAAGGCAGTAGCCTGTTTCAGTTTACCAATAACAATAGTTATTTTTCTGATATTACCTTATGCTTGTGTTGTAAGGAATGTCGCGCTACCAATAAAGCACCGCAAATTACCAGTGAAACATTATCGCCCACAGGTAGGCTAAGTGTTTTGCCCTTGCAACATCGTTTTACTACCAGTGGGCGGTTTCAGTTTACCAGTAAAATGTCATGTTTTACCAGTCAAACACGGCAGTTTACAGGTAGGCTGTCATACATCACCGTTCAGGTTGACAGCCCACCAGTGGGGCGCGATAGTCCACAGGTAGGCTATCACATTCTACCGGTAGGCTATCATGTTCTACCGAGTGAAAAAGCTTTTTTTTGGCAAAAAATAGCAAAAATCAAATAAAAAATCCCCCACTGATAGTAGCATCCGCTACTACCCAAAACATAATGGTGTCCGCTCATGCTATATAATACAGTACAACGGGTTTAGATAAGAAGGCTTCCCTCGAAAGGAAGCCTTCCTTTTTTCTGCTGTCTGCATCGCAGATGAAGCAGATTACAGGATTACACAGATTTTGAATCTGCATCTGCAAGGAAAATCCTCTTTGTGAAACTTCGTGTAGGCTTTGTGTATCTTTGTGTTACAAATAATTATTACACAAAGGCACACTAAGATCCTCAAAGTTTCACAAAGCATAGATAACTACAACCGTCATACTGTTCCGATAAACTTCCACAGAGATAGTTTCAATCTAAGAAAGTTTACTGCTGAATACACAAGCACATATTTTTGTTACTTTTACAGTGCTATGCTAACCAAGCAAAACATATTGTTTGCTTGCCGGAAGCTATTCAGCAATAATCAAAAAATAATTCTTCTTTCCTTTTTGTGCCAAAAGATATTTGTTGCTGATGAGGTTAGCGGTATTTACTACAAGTTCAGGCTGCTCAACTTTATTTTTATTCAGCAACACGCCACCGCCCTGCAACATTTTTCTCGCTTCGCCTTTAGATGGGAACACGGTTGTTTTTTCGGCCAGTAAATCAATAATGTTTATACCTGCTTCCAGTTCGCTTTTATGAATGCCGAATTGTGGCACGCCTTCAAATACACTTAAAAAATCTTGTTCCGAAAGTTTTCTCAGCGACTCTTCAGTGCCTTTGCCAAACAATATTTCAGAGGCTTCAACAGCAGTTAAATAAGCCGCTTCAGAATGCACTCTTGTAGTAACATCTTTTGCCAACGCCTTTTGCAATACTCTTAAATGTGGCGCGGCATTGTGTTCCGCTTCTAATTTTTCAACTTCTTCTCTGCTCAATAAAGTGAATATGCGGATATAATTTTTTGCGTCTTCATCGGAAGTATTGAGCCAAAACTGGTAGAACTGGTATGGCGATGTTTTATTGGCATCGAGCCACACGTTACCGCCTTCGGTTTTGCCGAATTTTGAGCCATCGGCTTTTTTAATGAGTTGGGTAGTTAAGGCAAAAGCTTTGCCGCCATCTTTTCTGCGAATAAATTCGGTGCCGGTAGTAATATTGCCCCATTGGTCGCTGCCGCCCATTTGCAGTTTTACATTTTTGTATTTCCACAAATGGTAAAAATCATACCCCTGAATTAACTGGTAGCTAAACTCGGTAAACGACATGCCTTCTCTTTCTTCGCCACTAATTCTTTTCTTTACAGAATCTTTAGCCATCATATAATTTACCGTAATATGCTTGCCTGCATCGCGAATAAAATCGAGGAAAGAAAAAGTTTTAAACCAGTCGTAGTTGTTTACAATTTCTGCCGAAGCAACCCCGCTGTTAAAATCTAAAAACTTTTCTAATTGTGCCTGAATGCCTTTCAGGTTTTTGTCTAAAGCGGCTTCGCCTAACAAATTGCGTTCTTCCGATTTTCCCGATGGGTCGCCCACCATGCCTGTTGCCCCACCCATTAACGCGATGGGCTTATGCCCCGCTTTCTGAAACAGCAGCAAGGTCATTATCTGAGCCAGGCTTCCTATATGCAGCGAATCGGCCGTGGGGTCGAAACCAATATAACCCGCTACTACTTCGCCTGAATTTAACAATGCTTCGGTTTCGGGCATAATATCGTGCAACATGCCGCGCCATTTCAATTCTTCAACAAAATTCATTTCAACTAATTTTCTGCAAAAATATTCTAATGCTTTGGTAAACTTTAATAATGTTTAGAACTTTTGTTTTTCACATTACCGTGCAATTGTTTTATGCCGCATAAATTACACCGTTTACATTTCAATATTAGTCTAATGCTTTACTGTACTTCGAATATCTCTGTAAAAATTACAGAGCCATTTGCCGTACTCCGAATACCTCCGTAAAAGTTATAGAGCCATTTACCGTATTCCGAATGCCTCCGTAAAAGTTATAAAGCTATTTGCCGTACCCAGGTTATTAGGTCAATGTACAAACACACAAAAAAAATCCTGAGATCACGCTCAGGATTTTTTATATAATGGTAATGTGAAGAAAGAAAGGTTACTTGGTGTCTTTTCTTTCGTTGTTGCTGTATTCTATTTCAACTTCGTAAGTTTGGTCGTTGCTGCTTACTTTAAACTCAACACGCCTGTTGTTGGCTCTACCTAACGGGTTATCGCTGCCATCAGGATTTTCGTTAGGTAATCTTGGTTCAGATTTACCTTTAGAAATTAAGCTCATTCTGTTTAAAGCAACTTTATGTTTAGACACTAAGTAATCGGCAGCAGATTGCGCCCTGTCTTTACCTAATCGCATGTTGTATTCTTCTGTGCCTCTGCCATCGGTATGTCCATAAATTTCAATAGTCCAGCTTGGATTTTCTGTTAACACCAACGCTACTGAATCTAAGCTCACTTTATCTTCTCTGCGCAGGTTGTATTTATCAAATTCGTAGTAGATGCGTTTTAATACCAGTTTACGTTTAGCAATTTCTTCTACAAAAAACACTTTGTAAATAGTATCGTTAACTACTTTCTCTTTTCCGGCTTCAAAAATTTCTTCACCACCCCAGTAACCCGCTTTGGTAGAGTTTACCTGATAGGTTTTTCCAGGGTCGGCAGCTATAACAAAATAAGGGTCTTCACCGGTGGTGAAATTAGCTACCGAAGTAAGTGTGCCATCATATTGGTTTTTATCGAAGAAACTTACGTTAGCGCCTTTAATGGGTGTTTCGGGAGCATTTTTTGCCGCTACATAACCTTTAATATATACGTCTCTGATTAAAGTGGCTTTGTAAATATCATCGCAGCAGGTTTCACTTTTTAAATTGAAACCGCCCGCACGGTTAGATACAAAGTAGCCTGTTTTATTATCAGTATGAAGTGAATAATAAATATCATCAACGCTGGAGTTGATGGGGAAACCAATATTTACCGGGGCCGCCCAATCTTTCAAACTGCCTTCTGCTTTAAAAATATCAAAGCCCCCAACATTAGCATGGCCGTTGGAAGAAAAATAAAGCGTTTTACTGCCTTCATGGTAAAACGGAGACATCTCATCTTGAGAAGTATTGATTGCATTTCCTAAATTGGTTGCTGCGCCAAAAGCATTTTTCCCGGTGCTTACTGCATACCAAATATCTAAGCCACCCTGGCCGCCTTTTCTGTCAGAAACAAAATACAATACTTCTTTCCCATCAGTGTTTTTAGCTAATGCGGGCTGTGTGGTAGTAGCGTTTTCTGAATTTACACTGTTACCCAACTTCACGGGTTCTCCCCATTTTCCGCCTTCAAAATTGCTCACATAAATAGCGCATACCATTTGCAGATTCTCGCTCTCGCTGCAATTGGTAAAATAAAACCTTGCTTTATCTTCAGAATAAACACCGTTACCTGTGTGAAACCCGGCACTGTTAATAGGTGCAGGCAATTTGGTAGTAGTCCATTTTCCGCCTGCGTATTTAGCTGAATATAATTTAGACTTATAATCTGCATCTTCGCCAATATTAGTAAGATTCAAAACCGTGTCGGAACGAATAGAACCGAATACAATTTCATCAGGATTGCCCACCATTCTTGGAGAAAAATCGGTGTAAGGGTTATTTACCTCTCTTCCCAGATGTTCAATTTTAACTTTATCGGGTTTAGCCAGTAAATCTTTGGCAAGGTTGCAACCTTCAATATGTTTGTCGGCCAATTTCTTTAAAGCGGCAGCATCCGATTCTTCATATTCACCTTTAAATGCTTCGAAAGCTGTTTTCGATTCTTCATATTTACCGTTATACTTCAATTGCAAAGCATACATGTAGCGTGTGTTAGGATATTTTTTCAATCCTTTTTCATGCTCTAACAATTGCTTGTAGTTTTCTTCAGCTTTCTTATAATCTCTGAGAATATAGTTAATATATGCGGCACGCTCTAAAGCCTGCACTTTATTTTCTTTTTTCGCATACACTTCCTGATAATAAGTGAGCGCATTGAAGTAACTGCCTTTTTCGTAAAGATTATTGGCTAGTTTATGTTTCTTTCTGGGGCGAAGTTTCTTTTGCTTTTCGGTTCTTGGATCGGCCTGCTCGCTTTGTTGAGCAATAGTCAACATTGGTAAAAAAACGGCAAAGAAAACGGCAAAAATTCGATTCATCATTGTTGTTGAGTTTCGGTTATGGTTTGCTTGTGATTTATATTTTCTTTCAATTAAATAAAACAGTGGGTTCTAATATCTGGGACAAAATAAGAAGATGTTATTATCAGTAGGTTTGCTAAACAACCCTACGTATATGGCTGAAATTTCAAACCCGCCTCTTAAATTATTAGCATTATTCAGTTCGCTGGTAGTGAAATCATAACTCGCGCCCACACGGAAACGGTTATATTCCAAGCCTAACATCGCGATAGCCGCATCGCCCCTGCGATACCAGCCGCCAAAGAAGAAAGTAGCTTTCTTGTTTTCTTTGTTTAAGAAATGCCAGCCGAAATTATTACCAAAATTCACTTCCTGCGCTTCTTGTTGTAACTGGAACAATACACCGGGATATAAACTGAACTTAGGCGCTACATCCCACTGAAAACCGCCATGAACCACTTGTCTGGTTGGTAATTCGTTATTAGAATTAGCTAAAAAATCTTCTTTTGGCGTAGTTAAATGGTAGAAGCTATACCCTGCAAAAAACATTAACTTTTTAGATAACTGGCCGTTGTAAAACAAGCCCACATTTACATCGGGATAGTTACGATTGTTATTCGCAAAGTTTTCCGAAGTAGGGTTGCCATTTAACTGGCCATTAGTAATCTGGTCGCCAAAAGTAAACTCGTTAGACTTTAACTGGCGCATTACATAACCTCCCTGAACACCTAAAGACAACTGGTGTTTATTTTCTTTGCCTAAGCCTTTGTGATAAGCAGTTGAAAGGTAAATGCCTGTGGTATTAAAACGGCCACCATTGGTTCTGTCGGCAACCACATTAATGCCTGCACCAATAGCATCTTTCTTTTTCTTGCCAATAATAAAAGGCATATCAAAAGATAAAGAAGGTGTCTGGTAAGTTTTATCTCCCACGGTGAACCATTGGCCGCGATAAATACCGGCTATTCTATAATCGCCATTCACCTTACCTGTTAAAGAAGGGTTTAAGTTTAATGGCGAAGCATAAAACTGAGAGAAGTGAATATCCTGAGCTTGTGCAACAAGCGAGCAAGCGACTAAGATGGAAACAACAACTTTTTTTAACATCACAATATTGGTTTAATTTTTATCTGATTAGTGTAAACGCGTTTTTAATAGTTTTTTTAGAACCGTCAGCTTCAATAATTACAGCATAATAGCCATAAGTTCCTACAGGTTGCGGCTCACCTTTATAAGTGCCGTCCCATCCTGAAGTAGCATCGTGAATCAACTCTCCCCAACGATTATATATTCTGAATTCTGAAACAGTAATATTTCCTGAAGTAAAGATTTGGAACAAATCGTTTTTACCATCGCCATCAGGTGTAAATGCATCGGGTACCGCATAGTGGCTTTCCAGTATCACTGCTACCACAGTTGTATCGGTTCCGGCAGTACATTCAGTAGAAATATCAGTAACAGTTACGGTATAAACAGTTGTGTCATCGGGAGCAGCCACAGGATTGGCAATGGTACTGTTATCTAATCCTTGCGCAGGTGTCCAGGCATAAGTGTAATTTCCGGAACCACCAGATACTACTGCTGTTAATTGAGTCGTTTCACCTTTATTTACCACCGAAGGATTAGCAGTTGCTTCAACCGTGTAAGTGTAATACAATACATTTGAAATGGCAGCCCCTGTACAACCACCGGCATCAGTAACCTGAACAATATATTCACCTTGTTGAGTAGCGGTAATAGATTGTGTTGTTTCGCCCGATGTCCAACTGTAGGTAGTAAATCCGGCAGGAGCAGTAATTGTAACCGCTTCACCGCTACATACAGTAAAATCGTTCAGCTCAATAACCACATCTCCTGATACTGAAACTACAATATCATCCGTTCCTGTACAGCCATTGGCATCGGTAACAGTAACAGAATAAGTACCTGCATCAGATACCAATATAGTCGCTGTAGTTTCGTCAGTATTCCACTCATAAGCGGTAAAGTTTCCTGCGGAAGATAATGTTGCCGATTCATTTCCGCATATACTTACGTTAGCTCCTAAATCAGGGACAGGTGTTGCAAAGACAGTTACTACTACCGTATCCGCACCAAAACAACCGTTAGCATCAGTTGCAGTAACAATATAAGTTCCGGCACCAGTAACTGTAATAGCGGCAGTAGTTTGATTACCCGGAGTCCAGTTATAAGTAACATTTGTATTACTTGAAGTGGCTGTCAAAACAGCACTTTCACCTTGGCAAATACTTTGATTACTTCCCGCATCAACTACAGGATTTGTATCAATTACTGAAAGTGCATCGGAACCGGTACAACCAAACGCATCGGTAACAGTTACACTGTAAATGCCTGCGATTAATACTGAGATTGTTTGAGTAGTAGCTCCATTAGGCGACCACTGATAAGAAGCAAAGCCTGCCCCTGCATCTAAAACCAAAGGGTTTCCGCTGCAAGTAATATTATTTGAACCTAAATCAACTACAACAGGCTCGTTCACTGTAACAACAATTTCATCTGTAGCAGTACAGGTAGTAGCTCCGCTAACGGTTACAGTTACACTATAAGTATCAGAAGTTGAAACCAAAATACTTGCTGTTGTTTCAGCAGTTGACCATAAGTAATCCGGCCCTGACGCCCCTGCAACCAAGCTTAAAAACGCTCCATCACAAATCGTTGTGTCATTACCTAAACTTAAAGCAGGACTTACAATTGTAATATTAACAGTATCTCTTGTGGCACAGCCATCTGCATCGGTAACAGTAACTATATAAGTTCCTGTTGCAGTAACTGTTATTGAAGATGTAGTTTCTGTGGTACTCCATTCATAAGCATCGAAATCTGCGCCAGCATCTAAAATAAATTCATCGCCATCGCAACCGGCCAGGTCATTACCCAAATCAATAACCGGTGGCGTACCAACAGACAATACTATTTCATCGGTATTTTCACAACCATTAATATCTACCACAGTAACGACATAAGTACCTGCTGAAGCTACAGTTATTGTTTGTGTAGTTTCTTGTGTAGGCTCCCACAAATAAGAAACAAACCCTGCACCGGCATCAACGGTAAGTTCGTCTTGAAAACATTGTTGGTTATTACCTGAGAAAGCAATAACAGGCAATGGATTTATGGTAACAGTAATAGTATCTCTATCCACACAACCTGAAACATTATCAGTAGTGGTAACAATATAAGTAGTGGTTTCGGTAGGTGAGGCAGTTACGGTAGCGCCTGTTGTACTGCTTAAACCGGTAGCCGGTGTCCATAAATATTCATCGCCTCCAATAACTGAAAGCGTAGCAGCATTACCAAGACAAATAGCGGTATCATTAGAAGCAATAGCTTCAAAATTAGCAGGTGAAACTGTTACAGAATCGTTTCTGACACAACCATTGGCAAAAGTATATTGTACGGTATAAGTTGTAGGGCCTGCAGGCACAGCAACAGGATTAGCTGTAGCAGGATTAATCAAAGTATTGCTTGGCTCCCATGAAATAGACACCGGAGAGAACACTCCTGCACAAGTAAAAAACCTGGTATTTGGCCTGACACCAGACGAGCCGTCAGGGGAATTTAAAGGACAAGCATCCGCATCATCTTCCAGTCCAAATAATGAAGCTGTGTAACCTACATTGGTTCCCGGAGAACGGGAATTAGTAGTCCAATCAAATCCGAAACCTAAGTCATTATTATGACAAATCTCAACAATCAGGTTAGATACACCATCCCAATCATAAGTAAGATCTAACGGCAAATTATTCCAGCCGGTTGTAATGTTAATAGTTTTGGGATTAAACACGGTAACTGCACCGGGAACAAATCCCGCAGGATTCAGAGCATTCAGATTCGTACAAATTATTTTAACTGTATAATTCCTGTATGCGGTGCCACCACTGATGGTAGTAACATTGAATGCTAATGAACTTATTGTTCCGGTAGTTAATCCGGCTGCGGTGAGTTCTGATGCTCTGTATAAAAATTGCTGACGACTGCTTTCCCAATAATTTCCAAACGGTGCGGGGTAATCAGTAGTAGAGTTTAGTACATTTCCTGTGCCTAATGTACTCAGTACAGGAGAAGCGCAAACTGTGCTGTTTGCACCGCAATTCAATCTCGGAACAGGAGGTGTCCCCGTTACCACTACCGATAATTGAACTGAATCGTCACCACATTGGTAATTAGGGTCAATTAATGCTTCTATAGCGTAATTGTCATCCACAGTTAAATCTACTCTGCCAACACTTACACATTGGCCATCATCAACGTTCAGCTCATAAGAAACATTTTCATTCACTACCACGTTAGGCGTTAATGAATTAGGGTCAGACAGACCAGTTACAGGTATCCAGGTATTTGTATAGTTTCTGGGTAATGAGTTACAAATTCTGAATTGTGTATTAGGCATCTCCTGATAAGAGAACGCTGCATTTAAGCTGCAACCGGATGTATTATTACCAAAGTTGCGCATCATGCTTGAATAGTTAGTATTGGTAACAATTACCTGATCATTACCTCCGGGGCTTTGAGTAGCGTTATCATAGCAAATTTCAATTACCAGATTAGAAAGCCCGTCCCAATCATAAGGCTGGCTGAAAGTAAAATTATTGATGCCATTTTGTGTGGTAATACTTGTTGGCCCGAACACTACAGTTGAAACCGGAAGAAAACCTGTAGCAACCGATAAATTTGTTTGATTGGTACAAGCCATTTTAATAGTAAAATTCTCATACGCCCTCACGCTGGTGAAAGTGCCTATATTCAGCGTAATACCTACGATAGTGCCAATATTAATGCCCGCTGTATTTAAGTCAGCGGCTCTATATAAAATTTGTGTTCTTGCATCTTGGCTGGTACCTTGGAAAGGTGTCGCGCCTGAATTGCTGGTATTAGCACCTGTTCCGTAATTCCTTAATACAGGCGGATTCTGTGCCGAACAACTGGCTATAGTTGGCCCACATGTTAAATCATAAATTTGCGCATTAAGTTGCACGGTTTCTCCGGGGCAAACATTATTATTATCAGGAGTAATTATAACTAATGGCCCAACACCGGAAATCGTTACAGTTACTGAATCTTTAATGGTACAGCCATTGGCAGCAGTTACTGTCGCCACATAGTTTGTGGTTACCTCAGGCACAGCCGTGGTAGTTGCAGTGTTGTTGGAAGTAAGTGTATTTGACGGAGTCCAACTATACTGAAACGGAGCAAATGAAGGGTCAGCAAGAACTTCTAAAGGGACAGACCCGTTTCTGCAAATTGAAGTGTCGTTAGAAATACTATACAAAAAGTCATCTACCTTGAATACAGTTACGGTATCTCTGTTTTTGCAAAGCGAACTTAGATTACTTTCAACAATATAAGTTGTAGTAACTGATGGTGCAGCGGTTGGATTTACAATATTAGGATCACTTAAACCATCGGCAGGCGACCATGTGAATACAGTTCCACCGAGAGCGCCTAACTGTACCGGCCCGCCTGCTTCGCAGTAATATAAATCAGGTCCGGCTGAAGTAGCAAATAACACATCAATTATATAGGTCTTGGTAATTGTAGAACGAACAGGACAACTCAAACTATCTGAAATAGTAACTGTAAAAAAGTTAACACCGGTATCCAATACTGTAGGTGTCCATGAAAAATTAGCTCTAATTACGTTGCCAATATTAATAATACTGAAGTCCGCATCCGGAATAGTTTGGTTTACATTGGTAACAAGTGTAAGTAAATCACCCGGATCATCTACTGCTCTAATGACGAATTTTACTTGCTCGCCCGGACAAACAGAAACGGTTAATGAATCAATAGCATTTCCTCCCGCTAAACTGTCTATATTAGACAATGTTGGCGGATTACTTGCACCGCAATTCACGGTTATCACTTGCATATCTCTAACGGTAGTTCCTACTAAGACTCCGTTTCTGTATTCTCTTACTTGAATGGTAATTACTGCGGTTTGAATACCGGTTGGGGTAAAATTCATTTGCCCTGTTAATGGGTCAAACTGAAACCCTGATGCAGTATTTAAAGGGTTATTAGGATTAAAAGCCGCATTAGAATAAGGAATATTTTCCCCCGGACCTGATAAAGGATTAATTAAGGTAAACGATAAAGAATCGCCATCGGGATCAAAAGCCGAAGGATTATAGCTGTATGGCCTTCCCGCACAAACGTAAACTATCGGTAAACTTCCATAAGTGGGTGAGGTATTGCAAAAAGCATTACTATTGGTATTATTAATAGTGGATGACACATATAAATCTCGGCTATCCGGAGTGGCTAAATTTGTAATTCCACCATTTCTACAGCACAAATCATAGCTTACTACCCAGTCGCTGCAAGCCTGAGGCAACACTACCACTGCAGAATAATTAGTTAATGTAGTACCTGGTAAATTACCATTATTACATGCACTATTACCAAGTTGTGCCGGACATAAAAATTGACTTGAAACTTCAACAGGAACAGCTTCCGGTTGTAAAGTAACGTTTAAGTTCCTGGAACATGATATGGAGTTAAGATTTACGAGAGCTGTGGGGGGAACACCAATCGTTGCCCTGCAATCATAAAAAAATGTTAGTCTTATTCTAAAGGTATCTCCACCCAGGCACTGATAAGAAAAGTCAGCTCCTTGAGCATGAGTAGCCTTTGCTTCTGAAGGCAGCAAAACAGCAACTGTAAAAGCACAGAAAAACGACAATATTAATTTGCTAATATTCATTCAATTAATTTTTAATAACTAAAAAATTGAGATAAAGGGCAATAAAAAAGCAAAAACACCCGTTACGCCAAAAGTAGTAATAAGCCACTGTTTTACAAAAAAACTTTTTATTTTATATCTCATTTAGTTATTAATCTATATCAAACAAAGTAAAATAAAAGCCTGACTACCTTATAAGTGTCAAGCCGCCTTTTTCAATTCTTTTTTCTGATGTGCGCCCTTCAACCCCTGTGTATTCTATGTAATACACATAAGTGCCTACAGGTTGCTCTTTACCTTCAAATTTTCCGTCCCATCCTGCATTAGGATTATTCGATTCAAAAACTAATTGTCCCCAACGGTTATATATTCTGATAATGTAGTTGCTAATACTACAATCGTAAGATGGCGCAAAGAGGTCATTTTTGCCATCTCCATCGGGTGTAAACGCATCGGGCGCTTTTAATTTACAAGCACAACCTTCAAAAGTTATTAAAATTTCATCTGAAACATTTCCGCATTCGTTACTTACGGTTACACTATATAATCCTTCCGCAGAAACATTTATTTCAAAGGTAGTTTCACCTGTACTCCAGTTGTAATTATCTGCCACAGCGTTAAATACATTTAACGCTAAAGATTCACC
>CAYSGX010000028.1:0-2444 GCA_964430605.1 uncultured Chitinophagaceae bacterium | reverse complement strand
CACATAAAGTAGTATCAGTTCCTAAATCAACAGCAGGCAATGCTTTATTTCCAATTGTAATATCAGCTTCATCGCTACAGCCCGCTATTGTTACAGTAACCGTATAATTTCCTGCCGAAGTAATAGTAATGCTTTGGCTGGTTGTACCATCACTCCACAAATAGGTATCTGCAAAAGGAGTTGCTTGAAGTACCAGGCTTCCTCCTGTACAAATATCGTTTTCTTCAGAAGTAATTACCGCTTCAGGAATTTCATTTACAACTACGACAACCGGCTCTGAAACAGGACTCGGGCAACCATTCACCACAACAGAAACCGTATAACTTCCACCTTGAGTAACAGTGATACTTTGTGAAGTTGCATTGGTATTCCAGGTATTACCGGTAGCATAATCAGAAGTTAATACTACGCTTCCACCTTCACAAAATGTGAGTGGCCCGTTGGCTGTAATTACCGGTGCATTCGGAATTGGCGATACAGTAACAGTTACAATATCAGAAACTTCGCTTTCGCAACCATTTCTTGATATGTAAACAGAATAATCTCCTGCATCGCTTACTGTGATACTTTGAGTAGTTGCTCCGGTGCTCCAAATATTTCCGGTTGCATTATCTGAAGTTAAAGTAACACTGCCACCTTCGCAAAAAGGAATAGAGCCGTCAACTGTAATGTTTGGCTTAGGTAATGTACCATCAATACCAATAGTAAACACCTGTGATACTAACTCACAACCATTCGCGTCAGTTACGGTTAAGGTGTAATCATCGGCAGCCAAACCTGAAATATCTTCAGTAATTGCTCCATTGCTCCACAAATAATCATAGGGAGTTGTGCCACCTGTAATGGTAACAGCAATGCTGCCATTGGTTTGCTCGCATTGTGTATTTGAGGCCGTTGCAGAAATAGAAAGCGCGGCAGGTTCAGTAATATTTACATTCAGAAGGGCAATACACCCTTCCGCATCAGTTACCTGAAAAACATAACTACCTGCTGAAAGATTATCAGCGAAAGTATCTACACTGCTGCTGCCGGTCCATTCAAAAGTGTAAGGGGTAACGCCAGCCGAAACAGTAACTGAGGCATAACCATTATTGCCACCACTACAGGTAACATTGGCTAAAGAATCTAACACTACTTCAGGCGCATTTAAGTTTGGCACATAAACGGTTCTTTCTTCGGTACAGCCGTTACCATCAGTTAAGGTTACTGAATAAAATCCAACTGAAACATTTTCCAAATCGGGGCTGTCGCCATTACTCCATTCAAAAACATAATCAGGCACACCACCGCCAATAAGATTCACTACCACTCCCCCATTACTTTCGCCACAATCGGCAGGGGTTATGGTTGTTTCAAATTCTAACTCGCCCGGTTGGTCTAATTCAAAACCTAAATCCGTTTCGCAACCGTTAGCATCGGTAACAGTAACTAAATAAATTCCTGATACCAAATTATCTAAGTCCTCAGTAGTTGCACCATTGTTCCATTCAAAGGTATAAGGCAGTGTTCCGCCTGCAACCGTAACATCAATAGCTCCTGTAGTATCACCAAAACACAAGATGTCAGTTTGTGTACCATTAGCCAATAATTCATCAGGTTGGGTTACGGTAACTTCTAAAGTATCACTACAATTAGCATTATCAATAACAATTAAAGTATAATCATCGGCAGGTAAATTTGCCAAATCTTCAGTGGTGGCATTATTGCTCCAATTGAAACTGTATGGTAATGAACCACCGGTTACAGTCACTTCAATAGCTCCATTATCACCACCAAAACATAAAATATTTATAGTGGCATCTAAAGTAATTTCAGGTTTATCGGGCGCTTGTAATACAACCGATGCTGAATCAACACAGCCAAAATCATCAGTAACAACTACACTATAACTGCCTGCACCAAGCCCGGGTACAGGATAAGTACCTGCGCCAGGAACAGGAACGGGCAATTGTGATGTGCCATCGGAAACGATTGCTGTGTAAGGTGCGTTTCCACCTGAAACTACAATTTCTACACTACCATCGTTGCCCACACACGTAGGGTCAACTGTATTATCTATCGTTACCTCTAAAGTTGAAATAATTCCTACAATAATGGTTGTGTCTTTAGAACAATTCTGTACCAAATCGGTAACGGTAACCGTATAACTTCCGGCTACAACATTTACCAAATTTTGTGTGGTAGCATTATTACTCCATTCAAAAGTGTAATCGCCAGAACCCACTAACATATCTAAGGTAATACTACCATCGGCAGCAGTACAATTTGCAGGTGTGGTAGATGCCGTAAACTGAATGTCGCAACAAGTTGGGTCGATACTTATTGTTACTTGCGCGTCTCTGCTAACACAATTGGCAGTATCGCTGGCAGTAATAATATAAGTAGTTGCTGAAGTAGGGCAAACCGTAGGGTTTAAAGTTGTTTCACCCGTCATAGCGGTAGTG
>CAYSGX010000027.1:14565-14951 GCA_964430605.1 uncultured Chitinophagaceae bacterium | reverse complement strand
GTGTAGTGTACCTGCTTTCGTAAAATTTGAGTTGTATGTGTCAAACTTATCATTAGCGATGGGTTTTAAACCCATCGCTACGGATAAAGTACAGAGAAAACTTGTAAAGTTTCCCGACTTGCCAAGTCTTCAAGACTTGGTAAGTCTAAACTACCCAAACACATACTGTGTAATTACACAGTCTTATAATACTAATTGCTTAAAGTATTGTTTTCAGATGAAATTAATTACTTCATATCTTTCAATATAGCCAAAGACTCAAGCAGATAGACATCTTTTTTCAATTCCTTCAACCATTCATCACTGCGTTTTTTGTAAGTAGTATCACTCTCGGTTCTTGGAAAATCGGCTTTCAGTAAGGCAGGAAATAACTCAGGAATTTCTTT
>CAYSGX010000027.1:14195-14555 GCA_964430605.1 uncultured Chitinophagaceae bacterium | reverse complement strand
GTCTTCAAATTTTTTGTTCATTTCTTTAATTTTTTCCTGAGCGGCTTTGTACTCTTCAAGATTTAAAGGTAATGTGGTTCGGTCGCGTTGTTGTTTTAAAAATCTGGCATTTTCTTCAATCATACTGAAAGTGCTGTTTTTCTTAACTCTTTCAGCGCTTAGCTTTTTTAATTCATCTAAGTTTTGTATTGCTTTAGCATATTTAGTGTACGATGCAGGTGCAATTTCAGTCCACTGCATAGGGTAGTTCAATTCTTTTTCGCCAATATCTATATACTGGAAATTGTCGGGCAATATTATATCAGAATTTACTCCTTTTAATTGCGTTGCACCACCATTAATTCTATAGAATTTTTGATT
>CAYSGX010000027.1:8770-14168 GCA_964430605.1 uncultured Chitinophagaceae bacterium | reverse complement strand
CAATGATCCTAATGGGCGCATATCGCTGTATGTAGCATTTAAAAAGGCATCTAAATCTACCACACGTTGCACGGTGCCTTTTCCAAAAGTAGCGCTACTGCCAATTACAATGCCTCTGCCATAATCTTGCACTGCTGCCGCTAAAATTTCTGAGGCGGAAGCGCTTACTTCATTTACAATGATGATTAACTTACCATCATAGTACACATTCTCATCTAAATCAGAAAGCACATAAGGCATTCCGCCACGGGATTTCACTTGTACCACAGGGCCGGTAGGGATAAACAAACCCATAATGTCAACCACATCTTGCAGCGAGCCGCCACCGTTATCGCGCAGGTCAATAATTAATCCGCTGATATTTTCTTTCTTCAGCTTTATCAATTCCTGTTTAATATCTTCAGAACATCTTCTGCCTTTTTTGTCGTTAAAATCGGCATAGAATTTTGGCAGATATATATAACCGTAGTTTTCTTTTTCTTTCTCTTTTTTCAGAATGGCAGATTTGGCATAGGTTTCTTCAATAACTACTACATCGCGAATGATAGAAATAGTTTTAATTTGCCCATCTTGTTTTTTTAGTGTGAGCCTTACTTCGGTACCTTTTTTACCGCGAATTAAACGCACGGCATCATCAATGCGCATTCCTGTAATATCTACAGGTTCGGCATCGGCTTGCGCGACAGAAAGTATTAAATCATTTACTTTTAATTCGCCTTGTTTCCATGACGGGCTGCCCGGAACAATATTGATGACTTTTATATAGCCATCGCTTTCCTGCAGGGTAGCGCCAATGCCTTCTAATTGCCCGCTCATGCTGATGTCGAAATTCTCTTTTTCTTTAGGCGCAAAATAATTGGTGTGTGGGTCTATGGCTGTTCCAACAGCATCGAAAAATTCACCCTGGCGATCCATTCTGTCGAATTTGTCCATTCGGGCAAACCAATCGTCCATGCTTTTCAAAACCTTTTTTCGTGCGTCTTCTTCCAGTTCGTCAAACGATTTTATTTGCACGCTGGTATCATTTTTTTCTTCAGCTTTTTTCTGAATATCTAATTGAGTGTAAAGGCGGGTAAGCACCTGATATTTTAATGTTTTATTCCAGCGGTCTTTCAGTTCGGTTTTACTTTTAGCCCAAACAATTTTTTCAGGGTCAACTTCAATTACTTCGCTGGTTTTAAAATCAAATGGCTTGCTTAATATTTCCTGATAAAAGCCGCGGGTATCTTTTAGCCTTTGAGAAATAACAAGTACTGCATTATCTAACAAAGCATATTCGCCTGAGGCCAATTGGTTGTCAATATCACTCTTGAATTTACTTAAATCATTTACATCTTCTTGTGTTAAAAATTGCTTGCGGATATCTAATCTCTTTAAGTATAATTCAAAAGCTTTTTCAGAAAAACTATCATTAAACTGAACCGGAGAAAAATGCCCCGACATGATAGCTTGCTGAATTACCTGACCGAGTACTTTTTCCTTCTCCTTAGCATCATAATCTATTTTATAGGAAGTGAAAATCAACAACAACAAAGCCGCACTAAAAAATCTTGTAAATACCATATTTATCTCTATTAAATCTTTCGTGAAAATACGTAACGATATGTAAATGGTTCGTATTATTAGTCTTTATTAACAAACACCGTGCTAAACAATTTGATGCTTGTAACAATTGTTGCAAATTGAAAAATAAAAAAGACCCGATAAAATAATTATCGGGCCTTCTATGTTTAAAAATGATTTTTTTATTTACCCATTAAACCACCGAAATTGGGTAATCCATCTTGTACTTTATAGTCTGAAGGTAATTTGAATTCGCTATCAGCAATGCTGCCTTCTTTAACTTCATTTAAAACAACAGTCATGCTAAAGCTGATGCCCATTTGATTCATGTTTTGTTCAATTTTTACAGGAAACCCGTCAATACCTTGATAAGCACGTAATGCGTTTTGATTAGAACTGCTTTTAGGCATAGTAATTTTTAAATCTTTAGATGCCCACATGTAAGAAGTTACTTCTTCACCTTTTTCGCCTTTTAACACCACTTTATACTTAGTGCATTTATAGCCTTTAATAGTTTCGTTTATACCGGTATTAGTTACTTTATAATTTACCGGTTCTTCTTTTGCGGGTTCAGCATCAGAAATTTTGTAGGCCAGTTTTTGTGAAGGCATTAGCATATAGGAAACACCTTTTCCGTCAGTAATAATATCGCCCATAAAAGAAGATACCATACCGCCTTGAATCGCGAAGCGGGATTGCTCTCCTTTCATTTTTAAAGTGTAGCTGTTTGGCATCATCGAAGCAAACTGGTCAACCATTTCACCTTCATATTTAAGGTCATATTTTAATGCCCCTTCAAAATTTTGCGCGCTACTGAATAATGAAGCAGCAATCAGGGTAAGAATCAGAAAAAAGTTTTTCATAATGAATTGTTTTTTTAGGTTTTTCAAAATTAGCTGATTATTTTCGGATAAAACAAGTAACATGGATAAGTTAGAAAAAGAAATTTTAGGGTTACAGTATATGCTTAGAGATTTGGAGCAGAAGAACGAAGAACTTGAACAATTCGTATCTCATGCCACACATGATTTGAAAGAACCCATTAGAAGCATGGGCATTGGCGCTGAAATTTTATTAAAAAAACATAAAGAAAAACTGGATGCTGAAGGCGTGCAGATGCTGGAATTTATGTTAAGTTCATCGAAGCGTTTTGACAAAATTATTTCTGCATTAAAAAATTATACCAATGCCGATAAAGGAAAATTGCACATTGAAAAAATTGATTTGAATAACCTCGCCAATGAAGTGCAAAAAGATTTAAACGTATTGTTAAAGGCAACGCAAGCGAAAATTATACTTGAAGCGCTTCCCAAGATTGAAAGCGATAAAGAAAAACTGAAAGTTGTTTTGACGCATATTATAGATAATGCGCTAAAATATAGAGGCAATAATCATCCTGAAATAAGAATTGGCGCTTCTGAAAGTGATTCAGATATTACCATTTTTGTTCAGGATAATGGTATTGGAATTGAAACTACAAAGCAGGCACATATTTTAAGGCCTTTTGAAAGATTACACAGTAAATTTGAAATTGAAGGAATGGGTTTGGGGCTGCCATTGAGCCAAAAGATATTGAAAAGATTGAAGGGAGAATTGTGGTTGAAATCTGATGCGGGAAAAGGGACAACAATATTTATTAAACTGCCTAAGAGACTCTCTTAATGTTTGAGTGAAATTTTACTCAAATTAAAAGAGCAAATACGTAGCTAATATTATTGCGAATAAACCAACTAAATACACAATAGATTTAGCTACGTATTGCTTGGATGCAGATGATTGAAAATTTTTCACAAATCGTTTTTTAAGGTTAATTAAATTGATACGCTCTTGCCTGACGCTCCAGCTTTTCTACTTCAAGCAATTTTCTGAAGTATTCTTTCAGGTTGCCACTTTTCATTAAACGTGTAGCTTCGTTTTTCATACGGCTGATTTCATTCAATCTTGAATGAACATTCAACAAGGGGAACATTTCAAACATGACTTGTAATTTTGGTTATTGATACAATATCCAATACCGTGCCAAAAATATTTTTTCCCCGAAAAACCCCAAAATATCCGGTGAATTGGATATTTCAATTTTTAACCTATTTTTGAAACTGTATGCCAAACACTACTTTTGGCAAACCAACTAACCAAAACCAATATATGAATAAGATTAAGTGTGTTGCACTATTGTTAACTGCGTGGCTGGCATTTTCTTCCCAAACCATTAATGCTCAAAATATTTCAGGTATTGTTACCGATGCTGAAAGCAATGAACCGCTTGTTGGCGCTGCTGTCTTAATTCAAGGCACTACTATTGGCGCTCAGACTGATTTTGATGGTAAATTTAATTTTGAGAGCAGTCAAAAGCTGCCATTTACATTGGTAGTGTCTTATTTGGGTTATGACAATTTAGAATTTGCTTTAGCCGCAGATGCGAATCTGAAAAATCTGAAAATTAAGCTGAAACCTTCAAGCCTGAAAATTGAAGGCGTAGAAGTGGTAGACTCCCGTATTTCTGAAAAACAAAAAGAATCTGCACTGACGGTAGAGACGATGGGTATTATTGCTATTAAAGAAACGCCTGCCGCAAATTTTTATGAAGGGTTGGGGAATTTAAAAGGTGTAGATGTTACCGCATCTTCACTTTCATTTAAAGTAATTAACACCAGAGGTTTTAACAGCACTTCACCTGTGCGCTCATTACAAACTATTGATGGGGTAGATAATCAATCTCCGGGATTAAATTTTTCTTTAGGAAACTTCTTGGGGGCTTCAGAATTAGATGTTCAAAAAGTAGATTTAATTGTAGGCGCCAGTTCGGCTTATTATGGCCCCAATGCTTTTAATGGTGTAATTGCCATGCAAACCAAAAGCCCTTTTATTCACAAAGGTTTATCTGTGATGCTGAAAGGTGGCGAGCGTGCTTTATTTGAATCGGCAGTAAGGTTTGCGCAACCTATAAAAAACAAAAAAGGGGAAGAGCGGTTTGCCTACAAAATAAACATGTATTATTTGCGTGCTAACGACTGGGAGGCAGAAAACTATGACCCTGCTACCGATTCAGACGTAGGCATAAATAATCCCGGTGGTTATGACGCGGTAAACAGATATGGCGATGAAGATTTAGCCGGTGGAAATAATTTCTCGGGCATTTCAAATGAAATTAATAATCCGGGCTTAGGAACATTTTATCGTTCGGGATATAATGAAATTGACTTGGTAGATTATAATACCAGAAACTATAAAGCTTCGGCTTCACTTCATTATAAAGTAAAAGAAGATATAGAGCTTATTGCAGCTTCAAGTTTTGGAGCAGGCACAACCGTATATCAAGGCGAAAACAGGTATAACCTGAAAGGCATTTTATTTTTTCAGAACCGATTGGAAATAAAAAAAGAAAATAAGTTTTTTGTAAGAGCTTACGCTACCAATGAAAATGCAGGCAATTCATTTGATGCGGTAGTAACCGCTTTCAGAATGAATGAAGCATCGAAACAGAATGGCGACTGGAACTTGAATTACAGTACTTACTGGAATACACAGGTAAGGCCAAGAGTGCGCCAACTGGGCGATGAAAACGGCACTTTGCAACAGATGTTTGACGCTACAGGGTTTCCAACATTTCAGCCTTACGATACAGCCAGAGCAAATTCTATTTTGTCTTTTTATAATGACTCAATTGTGAAATGGCATGGCGAAACGCGTGTAGCCGCAGATAATAA
The DNA here is from genome assembly GCA_964430605.1 of uncultured Chitinophagaceae bacterium. Taxonomy (GTDB): domain Bacteria; phylum Bacteroidota; class Bacteroidia; order Chitinophagales; family CAIOSU01; genus CAYSGX01. The sequence goes on along the minus strand of CAYSGX010000027.1, from coordinate 8,898 downwards.
TATCGGGGCAGGACAGCGGCCTTGGTTTGCCCCGGGAACAGAACGGTTCGATTCGCTGCAAGCAGTTGTGAAAAACAGATTATTCAACGAAGGAGGTTCAAGGTTTTTTGATAAATCAGCGTTATACC
>CAYSGX010000027.1:0-8760 GCA_964430605.1 uncultured Chitinophagaceae bacterium | reverse complement strand
CATCTTCATGGCGAATATAAATTAACACCAAAAAATTGGGCTGAAATAACTGTAGGCGCTAATGGAAGATTATACACGCCAAATTCCAGAGGCACTATTTTTAGCGACTCGCTTTTGAATCCTATAGATACTTTAGAAGACGGAAGAAAAAATCCTGACGGTGAATACCGCAAAATAACCAACTGGGAATTTGGTGTATATACAGGTATTGATAAAAAGTTTATAGACAATAAATTCAAAGTCAATTTTGCTATCAGATTAGATAAAAATCAAAACTTTGATTTCTTGGTTTCTCCTGCATTATCATTAGTATATAATGCCAATATAAATAATACATTTCGCCTGTCTTTTTCATCGGCAATCAGAAACCCGACTTTAGCCGACCAATATCTTTACTATGATGTGGGCAGGGCAATTTTGTTAGGAAATTTAGAGGGGTACGATTCTTTGGTAACTGTCCCCTCGTTTGTTGATTACCTGAATTCTCAAGATTATGATACACTGAATTTTTTTAATGTTGATCCTATAAGGCCCGAAGTTTGCAGAAGTGTTGAGGTTGGTTATCGCGGCACATTGTTTAAGCACTTGTATATAGATGCCAGCTATTATTATAGCTTCTACCAATATTTTATTGGGTATAGGTTAGGAATAGATTTAACTACCGATTCAAGCAGGACAAGGCCAACCGATATTCAGGCTTATCGTATTGCAACCAACTCGCCCGATTTAGTAACTACGCAAGGCTTCTCGGTAGCATTAAGTTATTTCTTTAAAAAATACTACACCATTAGTGGTAATTATTCATGGAATGTTATTGATTTGCGGAATGCCGATGAGGAGATTATTCCCGCATTTAACACTCCTGCTCACAAATACAATATTGGTATTTCCGGCAGAACAATACCAATTAAAATCAAAAACTTCAGAAGTAATAACTGGGGTTTCTCGGTTAACTATAAATGGGTACAAAGCTTTACATTTACCGGCTCACCACAGTTTACAGGCGATATACCTTCTTATGGGATGTTAGATGCGCAAATTAATAAAGGCATTCCTAAAGCCTATTGCACCATTAAAGTAGGGGCTTCAAATTTACTTAACAATCAAACCTTTTTAGTGTATGGCGGGCCAAGAGTTGGCCGCCTGACTTATGTGTCATTATTATTTGAATTTGACAAAATATTTAATTAAATAAGGATTATTTCACTAAATTCGAGAGAACTTAAAATAATTACTAAACCAACTATTATGAAAAAAATTAAAAGTGCACTCATTATTATGTTAGCAGCATTTAGCCTTCAGCAGGTAAATGCACAACGATTTTTAACTCCTGTATTTACTGATGCCGAAGTTGCGGTAACCAACAATGTTCAGTATGCACAAAACTATGATTTCTTAACTGACCCTGCCGGTGTTGTTTCGAGTCAATTTATGCGTGTATATCAACCCGACCAAAGTGTGGATACTGAAACAGGCCGCCCGGTTGTTGTTTACTTACACACCGGAAACTTTTTACCTCCGGGAATTAACGGTTCACCTACAGGTTCAATCAACGACTCTACGGTTGTTGAAATTTGTAGCCAATATGCGAAAAAAGGTTTCGTAGTAGTATCGCCATCTTATCGTTTGGGATGGAACCCGCTTTCTACCGATGCTGAAATTAGAAAAGGCACATTACTGCAAGCAGTGTATCGTGCTATTCAAGATGTGAGAGCAACGGTTCGTTTCCTTAGAAAATCTGTTGCGGAACAAGGTAATCCTTACAAAATAGACCCGGATAGAATTGTAATATTCGGAGAAGGTACAGGTGGTTATGTCGCATTAGCAACAGCTACTTTAGATCGTTACGAAAAACTTTTAATTGCCAAGTTCTTAGACCAATCACAAAACCCGCCTGCACCTTATGTAGATTCAGTAGTAATGGGTAATACTGAAGGCTTCGGTGGAACAAAAAATATTGATAACCATGCAGGCTATTCATCAAAAATAAATATGGTATTGAATATTGGTGGCGCGTTGGCCGATACAATATGGATGGAAGCCGGACAGCCGCCTATGGTTACGATTCAGTGTGTTAGAGACCCATTTGCGCCATACACTTTCGGAACTGTAATTGTGCCTACTACCAATGAGAACGTAGTAGATGTATTTGGTGGCGGATTATTTATTGATAAAGCTGTGCGTTTAGGAAATAACTGTGCTTTTGATGATGCAACTGAATTTACCGATGTTTACAGCACTGCCGCAAGAGCACGCTACAACACTACTATTCCTTACATCTTCCCTGCGCCAAATGATAATGTAAATGTAGGTGGGGGGGAAGGTTTGTTTCCTGTCATCAGGCCATTAGGCAGCCAAATTTTGTATAACGAAGCCAGTCCTTGGCAATGGTGGAATACCAGCCACCCCAATAGTGCAAGTTCTTTGAACAGTAATCCTGATATGTCTAAAGCTAAAGCGCTGGCATATATCGATACTATTCAAGGTTATACTTTGCCGCGTATCTACAAAGTATTAAACCTTTCAGATTTATCTGAAGAACCTAATCGTTGTAACGAAACTACTTCCGTATTCAATACCTTTAAACAAGCTTCGAGTGTAAGTATTTATCCTAATCCTTCTAACAACCGCTTCTTTGTTGAATTATCGGGCAGCGACAGATTTATCAGCAAAGTACAATTGATGGATATTACAGGTAAAGTAGTATATACTCAAAATGTCAACAATGCTTCAAGAATGATGATTGTGGAAAACAACTTTAGCAGTGGCGTTTATTTTGCAAACATCCATTTAGACAATGGCCAGCAAGCTACCAGAAAAGTTATTATTGAGTAATCGTAATCTCTTTTTCTGAAGAATAAATTTAAAGCCCTGCCACACTTGGCGGGGCTTTTGTTTATTAATGATTAGCTGCCCAGCAAACGTATATTTCTCTTGCACCTTTGTAAGGCATTCGTCCATGCGAAGTGCTGAAATTATCTATGGCTAACACATCGCCTTTTTGCCAGGGAGAGAATTGCATATTATTCCATATTGTCTGCTCGAGATGCGCGACATATTCAGTAGGAATTTCACTGCCATCTTTAAATACAGTGTGTGTACCCAATTCATTGGTGGCAACAGTGTGCTTCTTTATGAATGTAAGAAAAGAGGTGAGTGCCGAAAAAAAGGCAGCGCTTAAATTTTTATGGCGGCCGGCAATATGCTTGTATTCATAAGCGGCAGCATCTCTGTGAAACACTTGCGTATGATTAAACCAAACACCTTCTCCTGTAACGGAGTGGTTTATAAAAGCATCTTGCTCGTTGTAAAGCCTTAGCTTATCATTTGGCAGCCATTCAAAAGCAATATCATATTCTTTGCAGGTGGCTTCTACCTTGCTTTTATCGGTAGTGTTAAACACTTCATCCCAGCGTTTCAGCTTCCATAAATCAAATTTGGCTTTGGCATTGGGGCCATCGTAATTGCGAATTGTTTTTACACCTTTATTCTGAAAAGCATCGCGCACTTCTTTATCTAACTGTGCATATACTTTTCTGAAATCGCAGATGGGTGTTTCGCCATGAATATTAGGAGCTACATGGCAATAGAAAAAAAGTTTTCTGGGCGGAAATTTTAAAAAACTCATTTCGCAGTGTTGCGGAATAGGGTAGAAGTGGGGCAGTTCACTTGCCGAGAAAGTATATTTGGTAATGCTGTTTCGGGGTGAGGTGCCTAAGTAATTATTTTTCAGTTCATCATCTATTTCATGGGCAATGTCTTCAAAATCCTGGGCCGACTGAATGTCAAAGTTTCTAAACAGCAATGCGCCATGTTTTATTAATAGCTGTTGCAGTTGCTCTTTATTATTCAGAATATATTCTTTCAACGCTTGCTTGCTTAATTTTTCTTCAGCCTGAATGATTAATAAGCCGTCATTATTTTTTTCTGAAAGTAACTGATGTTGAATGTTTGCCATCACAAGTGTTTAACAGCCTGAAATTAGTAGTTTTTTTATTAGCAGCGAGCGTAAATAAAAAATCCTCTTGAAACAATTTCAAGAGGATTTTTTGGTTTCAAAAAGCCCTACTATTTATCTTAACCCTGCATAAGTGCACAGTTGCGGGCTGGATGTTCTGTATGTTGAGCTAACGGTAATGTAAACCGAATCGGTGGTGAAATAGCCGTTGGCAGTATAAGAAGATTCTACCAAATCGTTGTAAATACAGTCTTTTCTGTTGGTAGAAAAGTTGTTGCCATCGAAGGTGGTGTAAAATCTCACTACCCTGTCGCCCCCGAAATCGCAGCCGATAGAAACTATTAAGTCACAAACCAAAAGATTAGGCTCATTTTCTCTTGCCATAAACTGAATGTCTAAATTGCTGAAAGAACAAGACCCGGCAGTAGTAACTTTATATGGCTTGAAGAAAGGCGTTAAAACAGCAGAGGTATCGCAAAAAGTACCCGTCCAGTCGGCAGGGCAGGCGCATAAGCCATCACTGCAAGTGCCACCGTTTAAGCAGTTTAGTATTTCGCAACGGTCTTGTGGTTTGTTATCGCCATCGTTATCACCACCATCGTCTTTTTTACAAGAGGTAGCTATCAAAGTAATAAATGCAAAGAAAAAAAGCGCTTGTTTTAGTTGTTTCATATTTTAGTTGATTAATGCGGTGTTAAAAGTAGAAATTAATATGAAATAATGGTTAACAAATACACCACAAATATTTAACTATTTATACACTTAGGGCTACTTTTTCTTTAGAGTATCCCTCCGGATGGGGTTGAACAGCCTCTTTTCAACCGAACGGTTTGTGTTTCCAACGAAAGGTGCCAGCGAGGGCGGAGGGGACACAGGCAAAGAACTGTTAATGCATAAAAGCAGCAAAACAACCGAGTTGGTGGCAATGCTGACTGACCGCATCGTCCGACAGAAACCGTTGACAACTTACAGGCTATTATTTAGATTGCCAAAAAGACTTTTAGACTAACTTTGACATTTATTCAAAAGGACAGAAAAATGGAAGATAATTTGACTATAAATAACTTGGTTTTAGAGGACTTAGTAGGCTACATTTCTCAAAATGGAGTTCAACGGAGCATAAAGCCAATATACAAAATGGATGACTTTGCACTCTATAATGACGACAGTTTAGAGGTAATGAGCCGTTTTCCCGACAATTACTTAGATATGATTTTTGCCGACCCGCCTTATATGCTTTCCAATGACGGTTTCACCTGCCAAAACGGACGAATGGTAAGCGTAAATAAAGGTAAGTGGGACAAATCAAACGGCTTCAATGACGACCTAGAATTTCACGAAACTTGGATCAAAGAATGTAAACGAGTTCTGAAACCTGAAGGCACAATTTGGATTAGTGGAACATATCACAGCATTTATCAATGCGGATTTTTGCTTCAAAAACTTGGTTTTCATTTACTCAATGATATAACTTGGTTTAAGCCCAATGCTTCACCAAATTTAAGTTGCAGGTTTTTTACAGCATCTCACGAAACAGTTTTGTGGGCAAGAAAAGACAAAAAAGCAAAGCATTATTTCAACTATGAAGCAATGAAAAATGGACGTTTTCCCGAAGACAACATCAAGAAACCCGACTTGCAAATGCGAAGTGTTTGGAGCATTCCGACACCTGCACCAAGTGAAAAACTATTTGGTAAACATCCGACACAAAAACCACTTGCTTTACTTAGACGAATAGTGAAAGCATCAACCAAACCAGGCGACATCATTTTTGACCCTTTCAATGGTGGTGGCACGACAGGCATTGCATCTTCAATAATTGGCGAACGCAAATACATTGGGTGCGACCTAAACAAAGAATATATTGATTTAACTATTAAACGCTATGAAGCGTTGAAAGCAAATAAAGGACTTTTTGAATAATGATAACACGAGTAATAGCCGTTCAAAATCTTGAAAAATATATCGGACAAGATTTATGTGAACTCTCAAAACAATTTGGCATCACAACATATTTGGCAGGCAAGCAGAATAAAGGGTGGAAAGGATTAACTCTTGAACGACTTGCAGGTTTAACCAACGACAATAAACAAGCTCCAAACGGACTTGGCTTTGAATTGAAATCAACAGCATTTTATCAGGTAAAAGGAGTTTGGACACCGAAAGAAACTTTTGCGATTACAATGATAAATCCACAGGTTTTGGCAGACACTCCGTTTTTCAAAAGTCATTGTTGGGAAAAATTGAAATCACTAATTTATTGTGCAGTAAGTTGGAATGGTAAGCACAACGAGAAATCAGAACTTTTAAAAATTCAATCATTTGACTTTTTAGAAAGCGATACACTTATTCAGGAAATTCAAGCCGATTATGAATTTATCCGAAACAAACTGAAAACACAAGGCTTTCAAGCATTGACAGGAAAAGACGGAAAATGGATACAAGCAAGAACTAAAGGAGCAGGACACGGATCGACAAGTAGGGCATTTTACGCAAGGAAATCGTTAATTCGAGAAATAATAAAGTTATGACTATGGACTTTAATTCATTTACGGAAAAGAAAATTAGTGATATTGAGGAATATGAAACATTCTCAAAAGAATTTGATTATCATGTTGACTTCTTCCAAAATCTTTCCGAGCTTATTTTTTATAACGGTCGCATCATTTCATTCATAGCAGACAAAAACATTCACAACTTAGACACAAGTTTAATTGATAGTTCTGTTCAAACCTTGAAAAGTATAAAATTATGCTGTTCGATAGGAAGTTTTTCTGATGCAAACACGCTTATCAGGAAATTAAGAGATGACTTAATACTCTATGTTTTTATTCTTGACATACTCAATCGCAGAAAACCTTTTGTTGAAGATGATTTAAATAATATTGATATTACAGATGCTGAAAAATTTGCGACATCATTTTTAAATCTTCGTTTCAATAATATCCTAACTGAAAATGAACAAGCAATAGAAGCGTGGTTTAGTAATACAGTAGAAGAACTACCATTTCCCATTAGAAAGAAATTGGAATTTGCAAATTATATGGCAGTTCTAAAGCAGAATGAGAATATCAGCAAAATTCTAATAGATTACAATTTGCAAGATTATTGGGAAAAGCTAAGAAATAGATTAAACAATTATGTTCATAATAACGGAAAACAATTTACTTGTCAAAATTTTATTTCTTCTAATGACAAATATATAGCAACTCATTTAAAGAATATAAACACTCGAACTTCGTATATTACGTCTTTCTTTCTTGTTCTACTTTTAATGGTTGAATCATCTTTAATTTCTTCGACTGATTTAATTGACTATTTGGACTGTAACATAGAACTACCAGAAGATTGTCAGTATTTCATCGCACACTTTGCTCAAGAATTTATAGACAAAAAAGTTGCAAAACTTCACCCTGAATTGAAACAGTATTTAAGAGAGAATAATAACCACGGAATGAAAATCGAATGAGAAGTACAGCAGCCACCAACAGCGGTGACTGTTACGCAACTAAGAAATGAAAGACAGGAGTATAAAAAGTAGATTCATAACCCTTCAGAATTGAATAAATCAAGGAAAGAAGACTACCAAGAAGTTATGATTAAATCAAGAGGTAGTTTAAATAGCTTTCAATATTTCATCAACGTTTCTGCTACAACTATTTTGTTTCTGTACTAAGCCTGATTCTTGTGTAATATCACGCCATTAGCGCATTAACCAACCTTAACTATAATGTATTTCGTTTTAACATCTCTAAACTTTACTTAACATTTAGCTATCCTAAGTTTGATGCCGAAACAATAACTGCCGGCATTTATGGATAGAATTATTCAAAAGAAAAACGCTACCGCAAGAAAAGTTTTAATGGCTGTATCTGCTATAGTGGCTTTAGCCATATTGCTTTTAGGCTGGTATGTATCGTTTTCAAAAACCACGCTGAAAGTAGCCGGAAACAAAATCACTATCAGCCAGGTAAAGTACGATTTGTTTGAAGAGTTTATCCCGGTAACAGGCACTGTCCAACCCATACAATCAGTTTTTCTTGCAGCTACAGAAGGCGGCACCGTTATGGAAGTATATGCCGAAGATGGCAGGATGATAAATAAAGGCGATGCCATATTAAGGCTTTCCAACCAGCAGTTTCAAATGGATGCTATTAACCGCGAAGCGCAACTACTTGACCAGCAAAACAATCTTCAGAATACTTTACTGGCAATGGACAAGCAAAGCACACAGCTTAAAACAGACTTGTTACAATTAGACACTGAACTGAAAAATCTGGAAAGGATTTTTGAAATGAATAAAAAGCTTGCTGAAACACAAAATGTGTCGAAGCACGAAATGGCTAAATCGGAAGAAGATTATTTGTTCAATCTTGAGAGAAGAAAACTTTTGGCAGAACAAATTACCAGAGATTCGTTATTCAGAGCTACACAGGAAGGGCAGATAAATTTTTCTTTAAAACTGATTCAGAAAAATCTTTCCTTTCTGCAACAAAGCCTTGAAAATTTGGTGTTGAAAGCAACTGTTGGCGGGCAGCTTTCTTCCCTGAGAGCGCAACTGGGCGAAACCAAAGCTAAAGGAGAAAATGTAGCACAGATAGATGATATCGCTTCCTACAAAGTGAGAGTAAGAGTGGGCGAACATTATATTTCAAGAGTAACAAACGGGCTGAAAGGCAGGTTTTCTTTCAATGGAAAAGACTACCTGCTCACCGTTTTTAAAATTTATCCCGAAGTAACCAATGGCGAGTTTGAAGTAGATATGAAGTTTGAAGATACTGTTCCTGAAGGCATAAAAAGAG
>CAYSGX010000026.1:0-15272 GCA_964430605.1 uncultured Chitinophagaceae bacterium | reverse complement strand
AAGCCTTGCTTTAGGTGGCATCATTGCCACATTAGCTATTATTCTGCGTAAAGAATTATTAATTCCTATTCTCTGCGGAATATTCTTAGTAGAGAATTTATCGGTGATGCTGCAAGTAGCCTATTTCAAATACACCAAAAATAAATATGGAGAAGGCAGAAGAATTTTTCTGATGTCGCCATTACATCATCACTACCAAAAGAAAAATATGCACGAAGCGAAAATTGTAACCCGTTTCTGGATAGTAGGCATTCTGCTGGCAGTATTAACCATTGTAACCTTAAAAATTAGATAACAAAAATTGAGCAAGCGCATTGTCATATTAGGTGGGGCTGAAAGCGGAACAGGCGCTGCAATTCTTGCGCAAAAGCAAGGGTTTGAAGTATTTGTTTCTGATATGGGCGCTATTAAAGACAAGTACAAGCAAGCGTTAACCGAGCGTAATATCCCTTTTGAAGAGCAACAGCATTCAGAAGAAAAAATTTTAAATGCTTCGGAAATTATTAAAAGCCCGGGCATACCACACAAAGCGGTAATTATTAAAAAAGCTATTGAAAAAAATATTCCTGTTATTTCTGAAATAGAATTTGGCGGCAGATATACAACTTCAAAAATTGTAGCCATTACAGGTAGCAATGGAAAGAGCACTTGCACTTCATTAACCCATCACATTTTCAAAAAGGCGGGTTTAGATGTAGGCTTGGGAGGTAATATTGGCAATAGTTTCGCGCAAATGGTGGCTGAAGAGCCACATGATATTTACGTGCTTGAAGTAAGCAGTTTTCAGTTAGATGATATTACTTCTTTCAAACCTTATGTAAGCATACTGCTCAATATTACACCCGACCACTTAGATAGGTATAATTACACTTTTTCAAAGTATGCTGAAGCAAAATTCAATATAGCAAAATATCAAACCGCTTCCGATTATTTCATCTACTGTTCCGATGATGAAGGCATCAACGAATTTATTTCCAACTATAATATACAAGCACAACCACTGGCTTTTTCCCTGAAAAAAAAAGAGAACAGCGCAGCCTATACCGAAAACAATTATTTCACACTAAACCATAAAACCAGTTTCACTATGTTAACAAACGATTTATCATTGAAAGGAAACCACAACCTTTACAACTCAATGGCAGCAGGGCTTGCCTCAAAAGTATTCGACCTTAAAAAAGACCTTATCCGCGAAAGCCTCATGGACTTCAAGGGCTTGGAACATCGCTTAGAATTTGTCGCAAAAATTCAAGGGGTTGAGTACATCAACGATTCAAAAGCCACTAACGTAAACTCCGTTTGGTATGCTTTAGAAAGCATGAACAAACCTGTTATCTGGATTGCAGGTGGCGTTGATAAAGGCAACGAATATGAAGTGTTGCAGCCATTAGTAAAGAAGAAAGTAAAAGCCATTGTTTGTCTTGGACAAGACAATCTTAAAATTCATGAAGCATTTTCGCGCTATGTAGATATGATTGCCAATACCAATTCGGCACAAGACGCTGTGCGTATGGCGCATAAAATTGCGGCTAAAGGCGATGTAGTGTTATTGTCGCCTGCTTGTGCAAGTTTCGATTTGTTTCAGAACTATGAAGAAAGAGGCACACAATTTAGGCAAGCGGTATTGTCGTTATAAAAGTCTGATAAAAAATAAGGAAAGCTCATTCCCCTCTCTTTCGGAGAGGGGTGAGGCAATAAACCTGAAGTGAAAGAGTTTGCGCAAAATATTAAAGGCGATAAAGTAATATGGCTCGTGGTAGTCATGTTATCGGTCTTTTCATTGCTGGCAGTATATAGCGCTATTGGCACATTGGCTTATTCAGAAAAAAAAGGCACCGATTTTTATTTGTTTAAGCAAGTAATGTTAATAGGTGTGGGTTTTGTTTTGATGTATGCTACACACCGGCTACACTATAAATATTATGCCCGCATTGCACAAATATTGTTGATTATTGCTGTGCCTTTATTACTATATACATTGTTCTTCGGAACCAATAAAAATGAAGCGAGCCGTTGGATAACATTACCTATTATTAATCTCACTTTTCAGTCGTCAGATGTGGCGAAGCTGGCGCTCATGATGTATCTGGCAAAAGTATTGGCAGAGAGGCAAACCACCAATTATGATTTTAAAGATACTTTGCTGAATATTATTTTACCTGTAATGGGTATTTGTGCTTTAATATTTCCGGCAAACTTATCTACCGCGGCAGTATTATTTGGCACTTGTTTATTGGTAATGTTTATAGGCAGAATAAAAATTTTACATCTCTTAGGGGTTGCAGGCATTACGCTGGCGGGCATTTCTATTGTGTTGCTCACTATTATGTTTCTGCCAAATAAAGGCAGGATTGAAACATGGAAAGCCCGGATAGAAAATTTTGGCGACAGCAAAGATGTTCCGTTTCAGGTGCAACAAGCAAAAATTGCTATTGCGAAAGGCTATCCGCTGGGCAAAGGGCCGGGTAACAGCACACAGCGTAATTATTTACCGCACCCTTATTCCGATTTCATCTTTGCCATTATTATAGAAGAATACGGGTTGCCCGGTGCATTAGTTATTATATCGCTATACATAGTATTTCTTTTTCGATGCATCAAAATTGTAATTAAAAGCCCGAAAGCATTTGGCGCGTTGCTGGCAGTTGGGTTAGGCATAAGTTTAGTGCTGCAGGCATTTATTCACATGGCAGTAAATGTCAACTTGTTGCCGGTTACAGGTTTAACATTGCCATTGGTGAGCATGGGCGGAACATCATTGTTTTTTACCAGCATCGCCATTGGAATTATTTTAAGTGTGAGCAGGCATATTGAAGAAGAAACATTAGCAAGTGCATAAGTAATAGTATTAAATAGTATAAAAATGAATAGGTTGTTTGTAATATTTTTTTTGTTAAATGTGGGTTTTTACTCTGCATTTAGTCAAAAGCAAACCGCACCTATCAAAGTATTGAATAGCGAAATTGTTTTAAACGGTAATGTTCCTGCAACAGAGTATGTATTCCCTAAAAATATCTTTTGGTCATATTATGACACAACTAAAAACCTTTTGACAGTATTAACAAGATTAGTTAATAAAGGAGAGTATGCTTATAAAAACAATGGGGAATTATTAGTTTATGATTTGAATGAGAATGAAATTAAATGGCAGATGCCCTTTGATTTTAAGAAAATGTCAGTATCACAAACGGACAGTTTTTTACTGGTTGAGAAAAACTATATAAAACAACCAGTCAATACTTCTACTGGTTTTCCAAAAGGATGGGTATCTAATTATAATCTGCGTTTAATAAATAATGAATTTAAAATTGGATTGTTCGAGTGTTGCTATGATCGAGATTCGAATTCTTTGATGTTGATGGGAATAAATTTAGAGAATGGAAAAGAAATATGGCGGAAGAAGGTATATGCAAAATATGGTTGGAATGAAATTATTAAACAAAACGATTCGACATATATTTTTAATTCTGACGGAATTCGCTCAATAAATATTCTAAATGGGAAAGGTTGGTATTATTCAGGAATAGTAGGAGATGAAAGTTATAAAACGGCAAATATTGCAAATGCTATTGCTACTATGGTTGGATTAATGACAGGTTTGTTTGTTTATACAATAGGAGCTGATATAGCTTATGGTATTCATTCAAACATATATATTGATGAAAATGCAATATTTTTTGCTGCGAAGAATAAGATGTACCGTTTGGATAATAAAGGATATTTAAAGTGGGAAAAAGATTTGCCATTAGATAAAATGAGTCGCTCGTTGATTTTTGTTACTGATAGTGTTTTACATGTAATTAATTTGGGTATTGCATTCTATAATCAAAATACAGTAAGATATGGCGAGCCATTTATCGCGAAGTATGACGCATCAAGTGGAAATGAAATATTATTTGATGATATTGAAGTCAAGAAAACTAAACAGAAGGAATTAAATTATTTTCATTCGTATCAAGATAGTTTTTTGTTTGTTAGGAATCATGAGGTAACAAAATATAGTTATTCTAACGCTTTACCGGTAAAAAGTATTGAGTTAGAAAAAAACAATAAAGAAAATATGATTAAAGTCATGGATAATAAACTTAACTATATAAAAGTTAATGATGGATTCAAATCTCTTTATGAATTAGATAGTTCAAGGTTTAATATTCTTACCGATTCAGCTAAGGTTTTTCAATTTGATTCTGAACTTAATTTAGTTAGACATTATGAAAAAGGAGATGTCTATAAATTGTTTCATGTACACAATAATATTAGGTTGCTTTTGTCTGGAGACAATATGGCAATTGTAAGTAATGAAGGAGATTTAATTTCTGAGATAGGTATAAGTTATCCTTTACAGGTAAAAAACAATTATTTATTAAGTGTATATAGGCATAAATTGACAAAGTACGATTTGGACAAGGTGGTTAAGTAATGATAAACAATAAAAAAATAAAAATTCTCATCACAGGTGGTGGCACTGGTGGGCACGTGTTTCCGGCTATTGCTATTGCCAATGCCATTAAAGCGATTGAGCCTAATGTTGAATTTTTGTTTGTAGGTGCAGAAGGAAGATTGGAAATGACCAAAGTGCCTGAGGCAGGTTATAAAATTGAAGGCTTAAACATCAGTGGTTTTCAGCGCGATAATTTATTGAAAAATATTTCATTACCTTTTAAGGTTATCGGAAGTTTATTAAAAGCCAACAAACTTATTAATACTTTCAAGCCTCAGGTAGTAGTGGGGGTAGGCGGCTATGCCAGTGGCCCAACCATGTTTGTGGCACATCAAAAAAATATTCCGGTTTTAATTCAGGAGCAAAATTCTTTTGCAGGAGTAACCAATAAAATGATGAAAAACAAAGCGCAAAAATTTTGTGTGGCGTATGATGGCATGGAGCAATTTTTCCTGAAAGAAAGAATTATAAAAACCGGAAACCCGGTAAGGCAAATGATTTCAGCAATGAAATCTGATAAAGAAACGAACCGGAAGAAATTCAATTTAGAGGAGAATAAATTAACGGTTTTAGTAGTAGGCGGAAGCTTAGGCGCAAGAACCATAAATGAATCTATAGGTGCAGGTTTGCAACAATTAACCGAAAATAATTTGCAGGTAATATGGCAAACGGGTAAACCATATTTTGAAAAAGCACAACAACAGGCAAAGGCATTTAACAATGTGAACGTATTCGACTTCATTAAAAATATGGATGAAGCTTATGATGTTGCCGATATCATTATTTCAAGAGCAGGCGCCATTGCCATTTCAGAATTGTGTTTAATTGGTAAGCCGATAATATTAGTGCCATCACCCAATGTTGCCGAAGATCATCAAACAAAAAATGCTTTGGCTTTGGTAGATAAGCAAGCAGCTATAATGGTTAAAGATATTGATGCCCGAAATGTATTAACAGATGAATTGATAAAGCTGATTAATAATAAACAACGGCAAACAATATTATCAAAAAACATATTGCAGTTAGGCATTCCCGATGCTGCGGAGAGAATTGCTCATGAGGTTTTAAAATTAGTATTAAAGTAAAATCTGTAGCCATGAAAGAGTCAAACATATTGCTATATAAAAGTTCTAAAGGAAATGTGAAAATTGAAGTCATTTTCAATGATGAAACCTTTTGGCTTACTCAAAAGCGTATGTCAGAGTTGTTTGGCGTGGAAGTTCCGGCAATTAGCAAGCATCTAAAGAATGTTTTTGAAACAAAAGAGTTGGATGCTGAGGCAGTTATTTCCAAAATGGAAACAACTGCTGCTGATGGAAAAAAATATCTAACTACTTTTTACAATATTGATGCGGTTATTGCTGTTGGATATAGAGTAAACAGTAAAGAAGCAACGCAATTTAGAATTTGGGCAACAAAAACATTAAAAGAATATGTTGTAAAAGGTTTTGTACTGGATGATGAAAGATTAAAACAAGGCAAATTATTTGGGAAAGATTATTTTGATGAGCTACTTGAGCGTGTTCGTGAAATAAGGGCAAGCGAAAGAAGATTCTACCAAAAGATAACAGATATATATGCACTTGCCATTGATTATGATAAAGATGATCAGCAAACAAAAGATTTTTTTGCAAACGTTCAAAATAAATTACACTGGGCTATTACAGGCAAAACAGCAGCAGAAATAATTTACTATTCTGTTGATGCAAATAAACTCTATATGGGACTCACCAATTGGAAACAAGCGCCTGAAGGGAAAATATTAAAAAGTGATATTAATGTCGCAAAAAATTATTTAAGTGAAGCGCATATTAAAGAACTGAATAGAGTGGTTTCTGCATATTTAGATTTAGCTGAAAATAGAGCCAAAAGAAATTTAACTACTACTATGAATGATTGGACAAAATTTCTCGATCAATTTTTAGAATTATCCAACTATCCAATTCTTCAAGATAAAGGTAAAGTAACTGCATTAGAAGCAAAGTTAAAGGCAGAACAAGAGTTTGAGGTTTTTAGGAAAATACAGGATGATAATTATTTGTCTGATTTTGATAAAACCATAAAAAAATTGACAAACAAAAAAGAACAATAAATTGCTTGATTTAACCAACATAAAAAAAATCTTCTTCATCGGAATAGGTGGAATAGGCATGAGCGCCTTGGCAAGATATTTCAATGCCAAAGGCGTAAGCATTGTTGGTTATGATAAAACTGAAACAGCATTAACCAAGCAACTTGTATCAGAAGGCATGATTATTCATTATGAAGATGATATTACACTAATTCCTGATGATGTTGAACTCGTAATTTATACGCCTGCCATTCCGAAAAATCATGCGCAGTTAAATTATTTTTTACAACACAATTATGTTGTGAAAAAACGTTCCGAGATTTTAGAGATACTTTCCGAAAATCAGTTCACCATTGCGGTTGGTGGCTCACATGGAAAAACCACCGTTACTTCCATGATTGCGCATATCGCAGCACAGTCAGGTATTCCATGTACTGCTTTCTTAGGCGGTATTGCCACTAATTATAATTCTAATTTTATACATACGGTATTAAATAACGAAAGCCAAACTATGAGTATAGGGAAAGCCGCTCCCCCCTCCTTTGGGGGGGGGCAAAGGGAGGGGGCTGTTATGATAATCGAAGCCGATGAATTTGACCGCTCTTTTCTGCGACTGAATCCCGACATTGCCGTAATTACTGCCGTTGATACCGACCATTTAGATATCTATGGCAGTAAAGAAAATATCGAAGATGCCTTTATTCAGTTTACACAAAAAGTAAAGCAAAATGGCAAAGTAATAGTGAATGAAAATATTTCTATTCTTTCAAAAATTCAGGCTGAAAAAATTACTTACGGCTGGCACAATGCCGATTTCAGAATAGAAAACGTTCAATACAAAGAAGGTGAATTACATTTTGATATAGAAGCGCAAAATTCAAAATTCAAAATTCAAAATTGCAAGTTGAGCATGAACGGCAGGCACAATGCCGAAAACGCTTTGGCAGCAACTATTGTAGCCATGCAGTTAGGCATTGATAATGAAAAAATTAAAAATGCCTTAGCCACTTTTCAAGGCATTAAAAGAAGATTTGAGTTTATCACCAAGCGGAACGATTTTATATTTATCGATGACTATGCCCATCATCCTGAAGAAATAAAAAGGTTCATCGAGTCGGTGAAAGAACTATATGCCGATAAAAAAGTAACCGTAATATTTCAGCCTCATTTATTCAGCAGAACTAACGATTTGCAAACTGAATTTGCTGCTTCATTGAGCCTTGCCGATAAAGTAATTTTGTTAGACATCTATCCTGCCCGCGAACTGCCTGTTGAAGGCGTTACTTCAAAATTGATTTTTGATAAAATTACCATTGCCGATAAAGTGTTGTTGCTGAAAGATGAATTAACCGGCTATTTGAAAAATAAAGAAAAGCCCGAAGTGCTTTGTACCATTGGCGCAGGCGATATAGATAAATTGATTCAGCCTGTAAAAGAATTATATCCGTGAAGAAATTTCTTTTCATACTGAAAAAGATTTTGATTGCAGTGGGCATAGCAGGCTCGCTGGCAGGTATTGTTTTTTTATTGGCGGCAGCCAATGAACATCAGCAACAAATTCCCTTTAAAAAATTAAATATTGATATAGATTTTTCAAAAGAATTGTTCTTTGTCTCAGAAGAAGATATTCAAACAGATTTCGATAACCTTTTTCCTGATTCAGCGAACAGAAAAATTGGAAATATTAACTTGAACGAATTTGAAAAATTAATACGGAGTAATCCTTTTGTTGCAGATGCTGAAGTATATGCCGATATGAAAGGCGATGTATTTATAGAGATTGTCCAGAAAGAACCACTGTTGCGTGTAATTAACAGCAATGGTGTTAGTTATTATTTAGACATAAATGGAAAAAAGATGCCGGTGTCAAATAACTTTACTGCACGTGTAATTGTGGCTACCGGATATATTGAAAATGCGAATAATGCCGATAAGGATTCAGTATTACAAAAGCAGTTGTTTGACGTAATAAATTTCATTCGAAAAGATACTTTTTTGTTGGCTTTATGCGAGCAGATTGATGTCGGTGAAAGAGGAGAAATGGAAATAATTCCGAAGTTGAGTAATCACCGTTTTTTAATTGGCGATGCTTATGAACTGGAAGGGAAATTCAGGAGAATGAAAATTTTTTACAACGAAGTTATGAAGAGCGATACCGTGCGCAACTTCACTTTGGTAAACCTGAAATTCAAGAATCAGATTATTTGCGCTAAAAACTAAAACCTATGGAAAACCCTGAAATCATTGTTGGCTTAGATATTGGCACTACTAAAATCGCGGCAATTGTTGGCAAAGTAAACCGGTTTGGTAAAGTAGAAATACTGGGCATGGGCAAAGCCGAATCGCTTGGCGTATCGAGAGGTGTGGTTGCCAATATCGATAAAACCGTTGAAGCTATAAAGTTTGCGGTAGAACAAGCTGAAAAAAATTCGGGTCATAAGATTAAAGATGTGTGTGTAGGCATTGCAGGGCAACATATTAAAAGCCTGCAACACCGTGGCGTTATACCAAGAGAAAGCCAGGATGAAGTAATTACCAAAGAAGATGTAAAGCGTTTAAAGCAAGATATGTATAAGTTGTCATTGCCTCCGGGCGATCAAATTATACACGTGTTGCCGCAAGAATATATAGTAGATAACGAACCGAATATTAAAGACCCTATCGGCATGTTCGGCTTCCGCTTAGAAGCTAATTTTCATATCATTACCGGACAAATTTCTGCCGTACAAAACATTTACCGTTGTGTGCAGCAGGCAGGTTTAAATGTGGTAG
Organism: uncultured Chitinophagaceae bacterium; assembly: GCA_964430605.1. Lineage (GTDB taxonomy): Bacteria > Bacteroidota > Bacteroidia > Chitinophagales > CAIOSU01 > CAYSGX01. The sequence goes on along the minus strand of CAYSGX010000026.1, from coordinate 5,988 downwards.
ATATTATTTTAGAACCATTGGCTTCTTCCGAATCGGTTTTAACTGAAGATGAAAAAGAAGCCGGTGTGGTGTTGGTTGATATAGGCGGTGGAACTACGGATATTGCTATATTCCACGATAATATTATTCGCCACACTGCTGTAATTCCTTTAGGTGGAAATATTATTTCTGAAGATGTAAAAGATGCTTTCGGCTTAATGAAAAAACATGCCGAGCAGTTGAAAGTAAAATATGGTAATACCTATCCTAACAGTGTGCCTGAAAACGAGCACATTTCAATAGCGGGTTTGCCTGGCAGGTCGCCAAAAGAAATTTCAAGCAGAAATCTTTCATACATTATTCATGCGCGCATGGAAGAAATTATGGAATATGCCTATTCGCAAATAAGAGTATCGGGCTTCGAGAAAAAATTGGCGGCAGGTATAGTTATTACCGGTGGCGGCTCTATGATGAAAGGCATGAAGCCAATGGTAGAAAGCCTTACAGGAATGGAAGCGAGAATTGGTTACCCGACACCTAACTTAAACAGCGCGCCTAAAAATGCAAAAGGCATTGCCGATACCGGAAACGCCACAGGCGTAGGTCTAATAATAAGAGGCTACAAAGAAATATTAAATGCCCGTGCTATTGAAAGTGGAGTAGAAGAAGTAGCTACACTTGAAAATGCTTCGGTAGTAGAATTAGTAGAGGAACAACCAAAAGTTGAAGCGAATATTCCGCAGGTAAATGACACAGTAGTTGAAGATGAAACTATAGTGGCTACTGAAGAAGAAAAAGCGGCAGCGCAATTGCAAATAAGAACCAAGATTGTGAAGTGGTGGGAGAAGGTAGTAGATAAAACTACCAACTGGTTCGAAAATGGAGCCGATAACGATAGCGAATTCAAATAAAATACTCAACCAACAAAAAAATAAAATTATGGTATTCGACTTACCAAAAGAACAATCTTCAATCATCAAGGTAATTGGTGTTGGAGGTGGCGGAAGCAACGCGGTAAATTATATGTTTGCTCAAGGCATTCGTGGCGTAAATTTTGTAATCTGCAACACCGATTCTCAGGCTTTGGAAAGCAGCCCGGTACCTAACAAAATTCAGTTAGGGCCATTTCTTACCGAAGGCTTAGGTGCAGGTGCCGACCCTGAAGTGGGCAAGCGTGCTGCCGAAGAATCTATAGAAGACATCAAAAAGATTCTGGAAAAAAATACCAAGATGGTATTTATTACCGCGGGCATGGGTGGTGGCACCGGCACAGGTGGCGCTCCTGTGGTTGCTAAAATTGCCCGTGAAATGGGCATTCTTACCGTGGGTATTGTTACCCGCCCTTTCAGGTTTGAAGGCAATAAACGTGTAAGAAATGCCGAAGAAGGTATTGAAGCCATTCGTAAGCATGTAGATAGCTTAATTATTATTTCTAACGACAGGGTTTTAGAAATTTATAAAAACCTGAAACGTTCGGAAGCTTTCGGAAAAGCTAATGATATTTTAACTACGGCTGCAAAAAGCACTTCGGAAATTATTACTTACCCCGGTGAAATTAACGTTGACTTTGCCGATGTGCAATCGGTAATGAGAAGCGGTGGTGTTGCCTTAATGGGCCATGCGGTTGCTAATGGTGAAGACCGTGCGAAAAAAGCAGTAGAAGAAGCGTTGAGTTCACCGTTGTTAAACGACAATAATATATATGGCGCTAAAAAAGTGCTTATTAATATTATTGCGGGCAAAGGCGATAACGAGTTGAGCATGGCTGAAATTGAAGATATCACTACCTATGTACAAGATGCGGCAGGAGAAACAGCCGATGTGTTTTTTGGTACCAGCGATGATGAAAATTTAGGCGATAGCATTAGCCTTACAGTAATTGCTACAGGCTTTGAAGCAGGATCGGCACAACAAAACATCAGCAGAAAAGATACCGTACAAACCACTCAACCTGTTGTTACAGTTGCGCCTCCGGTAGTAGAAGAACAAAAAATAGAAGTTGTTGTTGTGGTTGAAGAAGTTGTTGAAACGCAATTGGAAGAAGTTGTGGAAACACCTTTAACAGAAGTGTTAGTTGCTGAAGAAGAAACAGTTGTTGTAGCAGAAGTTTTGGTTGAAGAAACAGTTGTAGCTGAAGAAGAAGTGATAATTGAAAACGAGGCAATTGTTTTAGAGAATGAAGTAGTAGCAGTTGAAGAAACAATTGAAGAAGAAGCAACAGTTGTTACCGAAGAAGAAGTAATTATTTCTGAAAATGAAGAAATAGTTACTGAAACAGCAACGGTGGTTGAAGAAGAGTTGATTACTGTAGCAGAAAACGAAGTAGTTGAAGAAGAGGCGATGATTACTCCTGATAAAATTGTTTTCAGTTTAGAAGATGAGGTTGAGGAAGAAACAATTGTTGCTGTAACAGAACATTCAACCGAGGCATTGGTAGAAGAAGACATTGCAGTTAATGACAGTATTGTTTTCACCGCAGGCAATGGTTACGATAACGAAGTTGATGCCACCGAAGAAGTAGCGGCAGAAAACATAGTTGAAGAAGTAAATCCTAACGCTGCCATTTTTGAATTTGACCTTGATAATAATGCTGTAGCACAAGAAGAGGAAGTTGCCGAAACACCTGAAATAAACAACGATTTGTTTGGCTCAATGACCGTGTTTACTAAAGAAGAAACGCAAGAAGAAGTTGCGAAAGAAGCGAACCCGTTAATGCAACAGGTGCAACAAACTACTTACGATCGTGTTCGTCAATTAGAGAAGTTGAGCAATCGTTTTAATAATCAACACGCTTTTAACGAATTGGAAAAAGTGCCGGCTTACAAAAGAAAAAATATCCAGTTAGATTTCAACACACAGCCATCGGCACAAAATAATTCTTCGGAATATAACTATAACAGGAATGAAGATGGCTCTTTTGAAATACGCAAAAACAATTCGCACATTTCTGATAATGTAGATTGATACAATACCCCTTCCATTACCATAGTTTAACCATGAAGCCCTGATAAGTCATATCAGGGTTTTTTGATTTATAGCACTATTGTTTGCAACCTGAGTTTTACCCTTGCAACAACTATTAACGAGTTGCTACCACAAAAACCATGAACAGACAACTTATCGCTTTTACAAAATAAGCAGCACCCTTCTATGATAACAACACATGGGCAAAACAAAAACCCCGTAAGAAAAAATTTCTTACGGGATTTCCAGTTTAACCATTAAACCAACTATACTGAAATTATTGTTTTACTATTTTGAAACGCTTAATGGTGGTGTTGCCTAAAGCAATATCTACCATATAACTGCCTACAGCATAATTGTTCATGTTTACAACAGTTGTGGCAGTGAAAGGCTCTTGTGTCAATACTTTACCTGCTATATCAAACACGGTATAAGTTAGCTGCCTATCTGCATCAGTTTCGATAATAAAAAATGCGTCAAACGGATTAGGGTAAATATTTACATACAATAACTGCCCTGAATTGTCAATACCCGAAATAACCACCTGCAACGAACTGCTAACCCCTTCACAATTATTGGCATCGGTTACCACAACGGTATAGAAGCCATCCTCACTACAAATATAGCTTTGGCTTTCGGCTCCGCTTATATCTGCACCATCCAGTTGCCACTGGTAGCTATTGTAAACCTGAATCGTAGAAAGCGTATTTCCGTTTTGAACAATAACAGGCTCGGGCAGCGCATTGATGGAGAGATTAAGTGTTACCACACTATCGCAGCCCGCTGTAGTTTGCAATGTATCTCTGTAAATACCTGCCTGAGAAATACTGATGCCGCTGAAATTGTAGGAAGCCCCCTGACAGATAGCCACATTAATATTAATATTTGAACCACTGCCTGTAGAAAGGTTTAGTATAACAATACTGTCGCAACCGGAAGAGGTTTGCAGCGTATCGCTGTACACCCCTGGCTGTGAAAGGTTAATACCATTAAAGTTATAAACCGAACCCTGACAGATGGCAGCATTAATAGAAGACTGCAAATTGTTGCTTATTGAAAGGGTTAACACCACAATGCTATCGCAACCTGCCGCAGTTTGAACAGTGTCTCTATACACCCCCGGTTGTGAAAGGTTAATGCCATTAAAGTTGTAGGTTGAACCTGTACATATAGCAGCATTAATGGAAGACTGCAAATTGTTACTTACCGAAAGGGTTAACACCACAATGCTATCGCAACCTGCCGCAGTTTGAACAGTGTCTCTATACACCCCCGGTTGTGAAAGGTTAATGCCATTAAAGTTGTAGGTTGAGCCTGTACATATATCAGCATTAATAGAAGACTGCAAATTGTTGTTGTTTACCGAAAGAGTTAGCACTACTATACTATCACAACCCAAATTAGTTTGCAACGTGTCTCTGTAAATACCCGACTGGGAAAGATTAAGGCCATTAAAATTATAAACCGCGCCCTGGCAAATAGTAGCATTTAATGAAGATTGCAGTGTATTGCCTACTGTAAGGTTTAATACCAATACGCTATCGCAGCCGGCTGTAGTTTGCAAAGTATCTCTGTAAACACCTGCCTGAGAAAGCAACAAGCCATTAAAGTTGTAAACTGCTCCCTGACAAATAGCGGCATTAATAGAAGACTGCAAATTATTGTTTACTGTAAGATTAAGAGTAAGTATGCTATCGCAGCCGTTTACACTTGTTAAAGTATCCAAGTAAGCGCCTTGTACCGTTCTGTTTGCGCCATTAAAAAAGTAAGACTGGCCTTGGCAAATACTTACATCAATAGCGCCTGTATTAAAGGTTGAAACAGTAACCGTGCGAGAAACTGTTGCCGAACAGTTATTTACATTAGTAACCGTTACGGAATAGGTAGTTGTGCCCGCAGGCGAAACTGATACCGATGCATTACTGCCTAAAGAATTGCTCCATGCATAAATTGTTCCTCCGCTTGCGGTAAGCAATGCGCTGGAACCGCTACAAATATTAACCGTAGCAGGAGTAATGGCAGCAACCGGCAACACATTTATTGTCAGGTTAAGTGTAATGACACTGTCGCAACCCGCTGCATTTACAAGCGTATCTAAGTATGCACCCTGAACAGTCCTGTTAGCGCCATTAAAAAAGTAAGATTGTCCCTGGCAAATACTTACATTAATAACCCCTGTGCCGGTAGCTGCTACCGTTACAATTCGCGATGCGGTAGCCGAGCAGCCATTAGCATTAGTAACAGTAACAGTATAGGTAGTGGTAGCAGTTGGCGAAACCGATACCGTTGCATTGCTGCCTAAAGAATTGCTCCATGAATAAGAAGTGCCCCCACTTGCTGTTAACGATGCACTTGAACCATTGCAGACATTAACAGTAGCCGGAGTAATAGCCGCGGCAGGCAAAGCATTTACCGTAACATTTACAGCGGCAGATGTTGACGAACAGCTATTGGCATCTGTTACAGTTACGGAGTAATTTCCCTGAGTGCTTACCGTTATGTTTTGAGTGGTAGCGTTATTGCTCCACAAATAGGTATAGCCCGGCAATACGCTAAGTGTCACACTTTGTCCGGCACATAATGCCGTAGTGCCACTTGCTGATACTGTAGCAGCAGGCACTGAATACACTATCATGGTAATTACGTTGCTGGTATCATTTACAGGGAATATACATGCCTCGCTGGATGTTAAAATGCAGCTAACCTTATCATTATTATTCAGTGTTGAAGAAACAAAGGTGCTGGAATTATTACCCACCACAGTACCGTTTACTCTCCATTGATAAGTTGGCGTATTGCCACCATTTACGGTTTGAGCGGTAAAGGTAACGGGTGTGCCTGCACAAACCGTGTTACCTTGTGTAACCGTTATCGTAATATCGGCAGTACCTGTACCCGAAATGGTTACATTAATAGTGTTTGAAATGGTGGTACAGCCACCGGCATTAGTAATGGCTACCGTGTAAGCTCCGGCTTGTTTTGCCCTGTATTGAGCAGTATTAGCGCCACCAATATTCACTCCGTCTTTGAGCCATTGATAAGTTA
>CAYSGX010000025.1:11699-15325 GCA_964430605.1 uncultured Chitinophagaceae bacterium | reverse complement strand
ACCTTTAATTGTTCTTACAGCCGACCGCCCTGCCGAATGGATTAACCAGCAAGACGGACAAACCATTGTTCAGCAAAACGTTTACAATAATTATATTCTGAAAAGTTTTGAACTGCCCTGCGAACCCAAAACTGCAACCGAAATATGGCATAGTGACAGAATTGTCAACGAAGCCATTAATCTTTCTGCACTAAAAAAAGCTCCTGTTCATATAAATATTCCGTTGCGCGAACCTTTGAATAATCAGGTTGAAATAACTGCTGCCGAAACTCCGAAAATTATCAGTTTAATTCAACAGTCAAATAGAAGTACCGAGCCAATTCTCCCCCTTGAAAAGGGGGAGTTAGAGGGGGTTAAAAATATTCTGATTTTAGGCGGAAATGGCAATTTCGATTTATCAGGTATTAACATTTCTGATTATCCTGATTGCGCTTTTTTATCAGAAATAACCTGCAACACGGCAAACGAAAATTTTCACCAAAACTTAGACGCGTTAATTCACGGTATCTCTGAAAATGAAACAGCAACATTCAAACCCGATTTGCTGATTACATTTGGCGGTGCAATAGTTTCAAAAAAATTGAAAGCATTTTTAAGAAACAACCCACCTGCACAACACTGGCATTTGAGCGACAGCAACGAGCATACTGATACGTTTCAGTGCCTTACTCATGTTGTAAATGCAGATATTTCTGACATTCTTGAAAAAATAAAAATTCGGAATCCCAATAGCTATCGGAACGAAAACAACAGTTATCAGAAAAAATGGAACTTGCTTGCTGAAAAAGTAAAAAATCAGCAAGCAGATTTTTTGCAACACGCACCATTCAGCGACTTAAAAGTTTTCCAATATCTCACGTCTTATATCTCACGTCTCACGTCTGTAAATCTGCAATTAGGTAACAGCACCCCTGTTCGTTATGCGGCATATTTCAATTGGAATGAAAACATACAAATCAATTCTAATCGTGGTGTGAGTGGTATAGACGGCACGGTGAGCACGGCAGCAGGCGCAGCTTATGTGAATAATAAAACAACCGTACTTATTACAGGCGATATTGCTTTCATGTACGATTCCAACGGCTTGTGGAATAGCCAACTGCCTGCCAATCTTAAAATCATTGTTATCAATAATCAGGGCGGAAACATTTTCAGGCTGATAAACAACGAAGCCGATTTACCCGAACTGAACGAATATTTTGAAACACCACATCACTACCATACGGAATACATCGCCAAAGCCTTTGAGATTCCTTATTACTTTTGCGATTCCGAAGCAACGCTTGAAGATAGCTTGAAAAATATTTTTGAATTGAATGACAAACCTGTTATTCTCGAAATAAAAACCGATGGTAAACTAAGCGCAACAGTTTTTAAAAATTTTATAAAAAAGTTAAAAAGTAATTAAAAATAAAAATATGAAAGCCTCACCCCATTGAAGTGTAAAGCAACACTTCAATCAATGCGCACCCCTCTCCCAGGGAGAGGGGACGGAGGTGAGGCAGCAAGAAACAAAGAATTAAAAAATCAGGAAATACCCCTGAAACTTTATAGATGTCATGCTAAGCTTGTCGAAGCATATATTATTTATATTTTTTTGTGCTTCTAATTAAACAACAAGAAAAGATTTTTAAACAAACTGAACAAAACCAAAAATAATGAGCAAAAAAAACTGGACAACCCTGAAAGAATACGAAGAAATAAAGTTTGAATTTTTTGAAGGCATTGCAAAAATTACCATTAACCGAGAGCGTTACCGCAACGCTTTTACGCCCACCACCAATATGGAAATGATAGATGCCATGCACCATTGCCGTGAGAATAACGAAATTTATGTGGTGGTGCTGACAGGCGCAGGCGACAAAGCGTTTTGCAGCGGTGGCGACCAGAATTATAAAGGCACAGGCGGCTATATAGATAAAAACGGTGTGCCGCGCCTCAACGTGTTAGACTTGCAGAAATTGATTCGCTCGCTGCCAAAGCCTGTAATTGCTATGGTAAACGGCTATGCTATCGGTGGCGGTCATGTGCTGCATGTGGTTTGCGATATTTCTATTGCTTCTGAAAATGCCATTTTCGGACAAACAGGACCCAAAGTAGGCAGCTTCGATGGCGGTTTTGGCGCATCATATCTGGCAAGAATTGTAGGGCAGAAAAAAGCGCGTGAAATATGGTTTTTGTGCGAGCAGTATTCGGCACAGGAAGCTCTTGATATGGGCTTGGTAAACAAAGTTGTTCCGTTGGAAAATCTGGAAGACGAAACCGTGAAATGGGCAAAAACCATGATGAAGCGCAGCCCGCTGGCATTAAGAATGTTGAAGGCTTCTTTCAATGCCGAATTAGACGGACAGGCAGGCTTGCAGGAACTGGCAGGCAACGCCACACTGCTTTATTATTTAACCGAAGAAGCGCAGGAAGGCAAAAAAGCATTTCTCGAAAAACGCGATCCTGACTTTAAGAAGTATCCTAAGTTTCCGTAGTTATACTGTTTTGCCTTTGTTGGTGTTGGCGATACATAGCTGGCTGTGGCAGTCGGATTAATCACAATACGTTGTTTTCCTGATTTTTTTAATTACTTTTTTAGTAAAATTTTCGCATGGTTGAATATAAAATGAATACAACTGCTCATTAAGAATAATATTTTTTGCTATATGCATTGTGTTTAAGTCTGAAAGCCTATCCATCACTAAGGTAATTGCTATTGTATCCTGCTGTAATATTGGGTTTTCGTTATACTCTATCTCAATAAACTCTGGAACAGTTTTATTAAATAAGAAGTCTGGCACATCACCAATACAATAAAACTTCTTTCCTTGTAGCTCAAATATACCATAGAGCCTTGTATAAAGACTTGTATTAAATGACCATGAAGTTCCAATGGGATTTATAAAAATGGAAAAACCCGTTTCTTTTTTCTTTGAAAAGAATAAATAACCGTAAACATGTTTATTAAGCGAAGTACTGAAATCGCAATTATCAACTATATATTTTATTAAGGGCACTACACAACCTTCTATTTCATATAAAGGTTTTTTCTCTTTATGGTGTAACGTATCGTCCCCGAGAGTTTGACTATATGTGCTCAAGTAAAAGGATGAAAAAAGAAAAACAAAAAGCCATTTCATAACAAAAAGTAGCTTAGTCTTATTCTGTGCATAATTTATTTAATCGTCAAAGTTTTTTAAATATTCGTGCCTTGTGCGTTATATCGCTAAGTTAACTAAACTTACCTTTTCCAAGCGGACGCTATAAGTATTATTTTGGGTCGTATCGGTTGCTATCAGTGGGAAACGCGACCCTGACTTTAAGAAGTATCCTAAGTTTCCGTAGTTATACCATGTAGTAGATGCGACCCGGTCAAAGATTTTTAATTCAGGGTTGTATTTACGTAGTCTATTCTACCAGCAATTTACCTATAAGCGTGGCAATGCCGCTACTAGAAATTTTATAAGTATAACTTCCGGTGGGCAAATCAGCTATATCTATGATTGAAAGGTGGCTGTTCAAATTGCTGCTGAATACATTTCTGCCTAAAATATCAAACATTTCTAAACGGGCGTTTTGAATATCTACATCGGGATTCAGGCTAAAATTAATGATGCCCGAAGCAGGGTTGGGATATACTT
>CAYSGX010000025.1:0-11689 GCA_964430605.1 uncultured Chitinophagaceae bacterium | reverse complement strand
TTTAAGTCTTTAACAGGTTCAACGCCTACAGGCAATTCAGATTTGTAATAAAACATGTAAGAAACAAACATCTCATCGGTAGTTTTTAAGCCAAAGCCTACAGTATCGGGGCCATCATTCCTAAAGGTGGCTTCATGAATTAAACCATCAACCATATTTACAGAATATACCTGCCCATAATAACACAATGGCGGATGTTCCCAGTCGTAAAAGCCGGTATTAAACTGGCAGGCATCATTATAATTGCCATTATAAATATTAGCGCCTTTGCTGCCATCGGGGTTTCTCAGATACACATTATAAGCTTTGCCCAATTGGTGGGTATGCGCCTGAATGCTCCATATATTCCAGTAATGCGTAGAATCCTGATGCCATTGATTAATCGTAAAAGTAGTATCGGTTCCGGTAGGGAAAATCACCAGATTCTGAACATCCCAGCCACCCTGATATTGCGCATGGCCATCGTAACGAACCGGGTAAGAAGTCATTTCAATAGTGTTGGGTTGGCGGGGCAGGGTATAAACATTCATATAAACTTCACCGGCAATTATTGAATCGCTGTAGTTGAGTATATGATAGCTTAAAGTGAGTACAGTATTGCTGTCCCAAAATAAAGCGGTGTTGGCAGGCAAATCCAGTTCGGCATTATCGGGAAATTGCGCTACTACTTCCGAAGTAAAAAATAATTCGGCTGCATCACCCACGCCATTAACTCTTTGCAGGCCGAAAGTTTTGCTGGTATCCTGCCCCGGAAGGAATTTAAAAATAGCCGTATGATGCGACTCTTTATTCAGCTCGGTAATTAATCTGTACACTTCTAAATCCTCAGTATTATACAACTGAAACTTACCATCAAACTCTACCTCTTCGCCCGGTTGTAAAAATATGGGGCCGTAATAAATCTGAAAACCCTCTGAAGGGTCGGGGGCAGGTGTTACTCTTTCGCGTTGTTCGGCAAAGCCACCATAATAACTTGTAATTACATTTTCACGCACCATGTGGTAGCCGGTATCTTCAGCGCCAAAAATTATCCACTGGCGAATCATCTCGCGCTCTACTTCAGAAAGCAAACCGCCCTGTGGCATGGCATCGCCTTCGCCCGCCTGTAAACTTATGCCTGCATCTAAGCCCTGATTGATTTTATGAAACAAAAAACTTTTACGGGCATCGCCCGGGGCTACTCTTTTATAACCGTTTGCAGCGGCTGTAGCATTGTTGGGGGTAACACCCACCAAAGTATTTAATACATCGGCTTCGCTTCCCGATAAATCCATGTCGCCCGTGGGGTTTGCGCCACTGTGACAACTCACACAGTTGGTTTGGATAATTTGATATACCCGCTCGTAAGTAGTTTGCGCGGCTAAAAAATTGTAACTAAAAAGCAGAATGGCTACTGAAGAAAATAATTGTTTCATGTTTAACAGTGTTGGTGATTATGTTTTTCTTGGCAACGCTAAATTTAGGTACATTTGAATAACAAACCAAAACAACAACTAAAATGAAAAAACTTAGAAAACTAATGATGATAGCTTTTTGCCTGGGGCTATTTGTTAATGAATCATTTTCACAAAATATTCCTAATGCGGGCTTTGAGAATTGGACCACGTCAGGATTTCCTGCTGTTGAAAACCCTAACAGTTGGGGTACATTAAATGGTTCTACGGCAATCATTGGCATATATACTACAGTAAAGGCTACGGGAGTTGATGCCCATTCGGGAAATTCGGCAATAAAATTAATTTCAAAATACATTTCATTTGCCAGCACTACTGCCCCCGGAATTGCTACAACAGGAACTATTAATACCAGCACTCAGGCAATAGAAGGCGGCTTTGTTTATACGCAAAGGCCTTATGCCTTAACGGGCTGGTATAAAGCCAATCCGCAAACGGGCGATAAAGGCAGCATTGAAGTGAAACTTTGGAGAAGAGCAGGTGGTGTGGAAGAAGTAGTGGGCGAAGCAATATTAGATATTACTACCCCCACAAGCGCTTACACTCGTTTTGTATTGCCTATTAATTATACTACTGCCAATGCCCCTGATTCGGCACGGTTAATTCTTTTCTCGAGCGATGGCGCCAATGCTGTTGCCGAAAGCGAATTGATTGTTGACGATTTAGAATTTGTATTCTGCACCGGCTTTAATGTAGCCGTGGCAACAACCGATGAAACCGCTAATGGTGCCGATGATGGCTCGGCTACTGCCACGGTTACCGGAGGCGCAAGCCCTTTCGCTTATCTATGGAATAATTTATCTACCGCTCAATCGCTGAATAATTTACCTGCCGGGGTATATTGCGTAACTGTTACTGATAATAACGGGTGCACCGCCACGGCATGTAACAGCGTGTCTTCTCCTTCTTGCGCAGGATTTAGTGTAGTAGTAAATGCAACCAATATTACTTATTTCGGCACCGATGATGGCACAGCAGCAGCCGTGGTAACCGGAGGAACAAGCCCTTATGATTATAACTGGAGCAATGGTGAAACATCTGAAACAATGAATAACCTGGCACCGGGGCAATATTGTGTTACCATTACCGATGATGCCGCTTGTGTAGCAATAGCCTGCGGAAATGTTGGCGATATAGATTGCTCTGCGTTAAGTGTTTCGCTTACCGCAACCGATGCCACTACCACCACTGCCAATGATGGCTCGGCTACTGCACTGGCTTCGGATGGCGCTGCGCCTTATGATTATGACTGGAATGGCAATACAGGCGCAACGATTACCAACCTTGCACCCGATGATTATTGTGTAACAGTTACCGATGGGCTTGGCTGCGAAGTAACCGATTGTATCACGGTAGGTGTTGACCCTTCTACCGGGATTAATGCGCTCAATGATAGCGGCATAAAACTATACCCCAACCCTGTGGCAGGCGCATTAACGCTTGAAATAAATAATGCGGAAAAAAATACCTTATATCTTTTTGACGTAAGCGGAAAATTGCAAATAAGTGTAGTGTTAAACAATGGTAATAATACTGTTGCTACCACTACCCTTTCAAATGGCGTGTATTTTTATCAAATCCGTAATGAAACGAATGGCGCTGCCATAAATGGGAAACTGGTAAAACAATAAATATTTACTATGCTCAACAAAAAAGGGCTGCCTCAAAAAGGCAGCCCTTTTATTTAGGGCATAAAACCAACAATTTTTCGGCATAAAAGCGATTTTTTATTAATTAAAGCGTCTGCGTCAGGAGTTACTACGCTTGCATCAGGAGCTACATCTGCATCAGTATCCAATGCTAAAAATTTTCGGGAGGGGTTACCAAAGCATTGGCACTGCCCAAAAACAATTATAACATTAGACTTCTTCGGAAAATAGTTTAATTAACGATAAAATTAATTATACCACCACTTTCAATTTCTTTTTTATGTATTGTTCGTAGAGGTTTTTTATGATACCGTCTGACAAGCCGATTTTGGGCACAAATATTTTTTTGATACCTGCCCAGCGCATAATAAGCATGTGTATTTCCGTAGCGGGCACAATTACATCTGCCCTGTCAGGGCGCAAGCCAAGCTCTTTTATACGGTCGGAAATGGTCATGCCCGACAGCGTTTCGTGGGCATATTTTACCATGTCTAAGGTAATAAACTTGCCTTTGGCATTGCCGTAGAGCTTATGTATTTTGTTGATGTTGCCACCCGAGCCGATACCGTAAATATTTCCGTAGGTATCTTTAAATTCTTTGAGCATTTCGCGCAATTCTATCCACAGGCTTTCTTCTACCTGATCGTTCAGCATTTTTAATGTGCCGATTGAAAATGAGCACGATTTTATAAGTTTTCCTTTAGAGAACAAAGAAATTTCGGTGCTGCCACCGCCTACATCTATATACAGGTAGTTTTTACCGGGGTCTTCGAGTTCGCTGATAACATCGTTAGAGTTAATAACGCTGGCTTCATTATCGCCATCTATTATTTCTATTTTAATGCCGCTTTTTTTATAAACTTCTTCTACCACTTCGTTGCCATTGGCAGCTTCTCTTAGCGCTGCGGTAGCGCACACACGATAATCTAAAGCATCGTTTACCTCAATTAAATTTTTAAAAGCTATCATTGTTTTCACCAGTTTATCAGCTTTCTTTTTAGATATTTTATTATCCATAAAAGCATCTTCGCCTAAGCGCACCGGAACACGAATGAGAAAGTCTTTTTTATATACAGGGCTACCGTTCACGATGTAAACATTCATGAATAATAGGCGCACTGCATTAGAGCCTATGTCAACTGCTGCAAATTTCAATTTCAATGAGTTTTTTTGTTTTCAAAAATATATTTTAATTAGCCGGAAAACCGTCTTTCTGTTTTAAGTAATTGTAAATTTCTTCTTGCGCGCTATAGCGGGGCTCGCCCGCTTTTTTCTTATAACGGTTGTTTTGTTCAGTATCAATAATACGTGCTTTTACATTGTCGCGAAACTGCATTAATAGAATTTCTTTCAGTTCTTGCTGAATTTTTTTATCGAATATGGGGCATGCTACTTCTATACGGTGATCTAAATTGCGGGTCATCCAGTCGCTCGACATAATGTAGTATTGCTCGTTGCCGCCATTGCAAAATATCATCATGCGGTTGTGTTCCAGGTATTTGCCTACAATACTTATTACTTCAATATTTTGGCTCAACCCTTTTACGCCCGGCATCAGCGAGCAAATGCTGCGGCACACAATGTTAATTTTCACGCCTGCCTGGCTTGCCTGATACAACTTGTTAATCATTTCTTCATCTACCAGCGAATTGAGCTTTATGTAGATATAGGCATCTTTTCCGGCTTTGGCATTTTTTATTTCGGTATTGATATGCGCAAATAATTTCTGGCGCATATTAAATGGCGCAACCATCAATTCCCTGTAACGGCCGGTCTTCAGGTTGTTTTCAAAAAAATCGAACAGGCGCGCTATTTCCCGGGTTATCCGGGGGTTGCAGGTTAACAGGCTTTTATCGGTATATATTTTAGAGGTGCTGTCGTGATAATTGCCGGTGCTTATATTGGTATAATGCACCAACCTGCCTTTTTCTCTCCGGCTTACCAGGCAAAGCTTACAATGCACTTTATGGTTTTTTACTCCGTAAATAATATTTACCCCTTCTTCCTGCAATACCTGCGACCAGTAGATGTTTGACTCTTCATCGAACCGTGCCTGTAATTCTATTACTACAGTTACTTCTTTTCCGTTTTTCTTTGCATTCAACAAAGCATTGGCTACTGCCGAGTTTTTTGCAATCCTGTATAAGGTAATATGAATAGATTCTACCTTAGGGTCTATAGCGGCCTCGCGCAGAAAATCTATAAAGTGGCTGAATGATTGATAAGGATAGTGCATTAAAATATCTTGTTCGCGCATTCGGGTAAGCACACTTTTATTGGGTTTTATAATATCGTGCGGTAGTTGCGGTTGCTTCGGAAAGTTTAATGCGTCTTTACCTAAATGGGGAAAGCTGATAAAGTCTTTAAAGTTGTGATACCTGCCGCCCGAGACAATATTATCTACTTCAGAAAGTTTGATGCGCTGCACCATAAATTTCAGCAGGTCTTTGGGTATTTCATAATCGTAGATAAGCCTTACGGGTTGCCCTACTTCGCGTTTTTTTACGCTCTTCGATAAGTTTTCTAACAAGCTTTTTGATACATCATGGTCTATATCGAGTTCGGCATCGCGTGTAATTTTTACTGTGTATGCCTCAAAAGTATCATAATCGAAAAGGAAAAAAATGTCTTTCATATTATGGCGAATAATATCATCGAGCAGTATGATATAATCTTCGCCATGCGATGAAGGCATTTTGATAAACCGTGGCAGTTTGCCCGTAGGGATTTCGATAAGCGAATATCTTATCTTTTCGGCTTTTACGGTATTAGAAAGTTTTACGGCAAGATAGATAGTGCGGTCTTTCAGCACCGGAAACTCTTCCAGTTTATCGAGCATAACAGGAATAAGCACAGGGCGCACTTCTTCCAGAAAATATTTTTTTACAAAGTTGCTTTGATCTTCATTAAGCTCATGTTCGTTTATGATAAAAATATTGTGTTGTTCGAGACCGTGCAGTATTTCATTATAAATTTCATCGAAACGAAAACGCTGCTTTAATACTATATCCTGAATTTGTTTTAATAATTGTTTGGGCTTTTGCCCGCCTATGAGTACAGTATTGGGCTCATACTGCATCATGCGCTTTATAGAGGCAAAGCGCACTCTGAAAAATTCATCTAAGTTGTTGGAAAAAATACCCAGAAAACGCAAACGCTCAATCAACGGATTGTTTTCATCGGCAGCTTCTTGTAATACCCGTTCGTTAAACGATAGCCAGCTAATTTCTCTATTGATATACCGCTGTTTTTTCTTTTCCATATTCTTTTCTGAAACAGATTTCTTAACACTACTATTCAAAAATAAAGGAAAGAAAGAATACCACGCTGAAATATATTTTAGCTTTTAGTGAAAAAGTCCTGTTTGTTGCCGTACTAATGGTATAGTTATAATTATATTAAATGCTGATTGAAAATTATACAAACAAGAATATAACTGCTTTGATAACAATCTCTTACTTTTTGAATTTTGAGTTTTGAATTTTGGACTTTATGTAATACATCATGGATTTCAGCATGAAAAATTTTCGGCATAAAAAAAGGGAAACCGAAATTTCCCTTCTCCATCAATATTTTATAACTAGACACTACTACTTATTCAGCAGGAGCAGTTTCCTGTGCAGGAGCCATATCTCCACCCGTAGCAGGCGCAGTATTAGGCAATGTAGGTAAGTTATTGCTGTTTATTCTGTCTTCAATCTCAGATTTTTGTTTTTCTTTGGCAGTAGCCATATTTGCTTTAGGGATGAAAAAACCTGAAGCCAGGCTTAATACCAACAAAGTAATAACTGAATACCAGGTGGCTTTTTCCATTACATCGCCCGATTTGCGAGCGCCCATTACCTGATTGCCAATATTGGTAAACCCTGCCGCTAAGCCGTTTCCTTTAGGATTTTGTACTAAAACCGTTAAGATTAAAAATAAACAAACCAAAATGATTAATACTGTGATGGCGATATACATATTAAATTTTCTTTTTTAATTCTAAAATTCGAGTTGCAAAATAACTGCTTTTTTCGGGATATTTCAAACTTAACTTTTCATAAGCCTCAATTGCCTTTCCATAATGCTTCTGCAACTCAAGTATTTTGGCGAGGGTTTCGGTAATTGTGTTGTCATCGCGCTGAATACTTTTTTGAGCCAAATCAGAAATTTTTACCTCGGCTTTCACATCAGAAGATTTTTTCCAGTTGGCAGGTATTTTAGGCACAGGTGTTGTTGTTTCAGGCTCTTCAGCTATTTGTTTGTGCAGTTGCGCTTCAAATTTTCCTGCATGATACTGCTCTTCTAAATCGTCTTCCTCATTATCTTCTTCAACAGGTATCGCTTTCTTTTTATCAATTTGTTTCAACCAACCGGTAAAACTAAATTGCGCATTGGCATTAATTTTTTCTTCTTTTTTATGCTTTTTCTTTTGCTTGTCTTTCTTCTTTTTATGTTTTTTCTCTTCTTTTTCTTCGGAAATAATTTCAGGCTCACTTACAGGTTCAGTCATTTTTATTTCAGGCTGAACTTCCTTTTCTTCTTTTATTGGGGTGAACGTACCATTTACAAATGGAATAGATTCTTCTATTTTTTCAGGCTCAATAGATTGTACTATTTCAGTTATTGGCTCAGCAACCGTTTCAATTACCACAGGAGTTTCCGTAAGTTCATCTACTGCCTCAACTTTTTCTTCATGCTTCTTTTTGCCCGCTTTTTCATGATGAATAATGTAATAAAGCTTTTTTCTGTCTAAAGCATGCATGGCCGCTTTAGTTAAGAAAAAATCATACTCATGGGGCTTTTCAGTATAGGCTTTCTTGGCTATTAAAGTGTGTATAACAGAGGCAAACGGATATTGTTGCGCATAATCTTGCATTTCGGCAAAACTTATTGCCGACAATTCTTTTGGGTGCTTTAATAACGATATAAATTGTTTAGAATCCAATAGCTAAAATTCAAAATGCGAAAATCAAAACTGCAATTACTTCATTACGAAGATAGTTTCTTTAGATATACCGAAACAACTCAGGTTTTGGAAAAATCAAGTTCAGAACATTCGGTATTAACTGATAGTACGTTTCGTTTCCTTCGGAATCTCAACTACTTTCAGTATAATTTGAAAACTACCAGTTCACAAATGCACGGTTAAATATATCGTCAGATAATTGCCTGTTAATATCTTCAATCAGTTCGCGCTCTACCTGCAATAAATTACTTGTACTTGGGTAATCGGCAAAACGAGAAAAGCTTTGCTCCCAGTTTTCGGCTTCGTTTTTATTATTCGTAAACTCAACTCTAACAGTGAGCGTTAAACGGTTTAATGCCGCTAAACCCACGCCACCGGTTGCCGCCTGGCTGCTTACCGCATAATTTACCAAAGTGCCTTTCATTTCAAGGTCGGGATCGACAGTAGTAATCTTTAGTGGTGTTTCAGCAACAAAACGGTTTCTTAATTTATCGGTTAAATCTTGGGTAATGGAAGTATTTCCGTTTTGCGATTTGTTTACAAAATTTTCAACGGCAATGGTTTTTAAATCGGGCGAAACGGACGCGCCTGTAAAAGAGTAAATTTTACAAGAACTGTATGATATGGCGATGAGGAACAAGACAGTCCATAGTCCATAGACCATAGACCATAGTTGGCTCAGTGCCTTGTTTATTTCTTTAGAGTTACTGTTGTTTTTACTCATTATTTACTTTTCTTAATGCTCTCAATTTTCCAACATCTAATATCCAACTTCTAGTTTCTACTCTTTAATATTATACTCTTTAATTTTTCTATACAGTGTTCTTTCAGAAATGCCCAATTCCATCGCCACATTTTTGCGCTTATTCTTGTGCTTTGTAAGCGATTTTATAATCATTTCTTTTTCCATATCGGCAAGCGATTTGGGTTCTTCCACAATATGCGTTTGCGCTCCGTCTTGCTTGTTAATTAAAACAGGCTGCCCCATATTTTCAGCATTATGAAACATAGGTTGTTGCTGCTGAATATGCTGAAATGATTGCGCTTCCTGATTGTAAAATTCGGGCATTTGCACATTATTGTTTTGTGCCATTTCCAAAATAAATTTTTTCAAGTCTGAAACATCGCGCTTCAACTCAAAAATAAATTTATACAACAACTCTCTTTCGGTATAACTCAACGGCTCGTTACTGTTGCTGCCCACCGCGCCACCAATAGCAGGCAATCTCGATAATTGATTTTCGGGAATAAACTGCAACAACTCTTGTGCCGAAACATTTTTATCGGTTGAAAGAATACAAATCTGTTCGGCAATATTTTTCAACTCACGAATATTTCCGGGCCAGCTATAATTAATTAAAACCTGTTGTGCGCTTTCATCGAACTGCACGGCTTGCACCCTGTTTCTTTCAGCAAAATCGTTGGCAAATTTTCTGAAGAGTACATAAATATCTTCTTTGCGTTCGCGCAAAGCCGGTACTTTAATCGGCACTGTATTTAAACGATAGTATAAATCTTCTCTGAACTTACCCCGGTGAATATTCTCTAACAAATCAACATTGGTAGCGGCTACTACACGCACATCGGTTTTTTGCACTTTAGAAGAGCCTACTCTTATAAACTCACCGGTTTCCAAAACCCGCAACAAACGGGCTTGTGTGCCCAATGGCATTTCGCCAATTTCGTCTAAAAAAATAGTGCCGTCTTTCACGGTTTCAAAATAGCCTTTACGGGCTTCATGCGCTCCGGTAAACGAGCCTTTTTCGTGCCCGAACAATTCGGAATCTATAGTGCCTTCGGGAATAGCGCCACAGTTTACCGCAATAAAAGGATTGTGTTTTCTTGGGCTTAACTGATGTATGATTTGAGAAAAAATTTCTTTTCCCACCCCACTTTCTCCCGTAATTAAAACGGTAAGATTAGTAGGCGCTACTCGTTCAGCAACACTCAAAGCATAGTTTAAGCCGGGCGAGTTGCCAATAATTCCGAAGCGTTGTTTTAGTGTTTGTAGTTCCATGTTTTTTTGTTGCACACCAAGGCGCAAAGACGCGAAGTTTTTTCTTTGCGCCTTAGCGTCTTTGCGTGAAAAATTATTTTACAATTTATTCACTATTCTTTGTATTCCATCTTTGATTAAAGGCGTATTGAAGTTTATCAATAAACCCAGTTTTAAGTTTGTCAGTTTTAAATAAGTCAATAATTGCTTTTGGTGAATAGAAGCAACTTGTTCTATTGATTTTATTTCCAACACCACTTTATTTTCTACTATTATATCAGCACGAAAACCAATTTCTAATTTCACTTCGTTCCAGATTACCGGAATGGTTTTTTGTCTGCTGAAATTTAATTCTCTTTTCTCTAACTCATAACACAGCACTTCTTCATATACCGATTCAAACAAACCTGCACCTAACTTAGTATGAATCTGGTAACAGGTATCTACAACAATTTTGGCTATTTCGTTTTCAGTCATATTTCACGGCTTTATGGTTTCACGCAAAGACGCTAAGACGCAAAGTTTTTTAATCAATCTTTTTTATCGTAGTGATATATTCTTTTACAATTTTATCAAAATTCAAATAGTTAGCATCATAAATATTTATATCTAATGCTTCTAAATAATCTTCTCCATTCAGCATATATAATCTTCCACATGAGTCATTATGAAAGAACATGCCCCAAATTTTTGAATCGTTACTACAAAACAGATATTTTTTATCAAGTTTTTCAATAGTTTGAATAGAAGTATCAAAATCATTTTTTGCAAGAATCGTAATTGACTCTACAACCGGATTTTCTAATTTTTCGCCAAAGTCAAGGCAGTAATTAAGC
Organism: uncultured Chitinophagaceae bacterium; assembly: GCA_964430605.1. Taxonomy (GTDB): domain Bacteria; phylum Bacteroidota; class Bacteroidia; order Chitinophagales; family CAIOSU01; genus CAYSGX01. The sequence continues at coordinate 803 of CAYSGX010000025.1, read as the reverse complement.
TTACAATAATTATACTTTAAAAAGACTTCTTTGTTAGCACTATGGACATGAAAAATATTACCTTCAAAACCTGTCATGCCACCAATAAACTCATGAGGAATCTGTATAATATAACCGGATTTAAAAGAAATTGTTTTTAGTTCATTTGAACTTGTGTTTTTAAAACAATTATTAGCCTCTAAGTTTTTCTTTTTACAAGAAACGAAACTTAGCACACTAAATAAAAGAATAAAATATACAGAATACTTTCTCATAAAAAACTCTTTGCGCCTTCGCGTCTTTGCGTGAAACTCACACCACCTTTCCAATCAACGTTGCCGAAGTAGCTCTTTCTACCAGCACATTCACATAATCGCCCGGCTTGTGATTTTCTTTCGGAAATACTAATACTTTATTTTGACTGTTCCTGCCGAATAAATCGTTTTCGCTTTTTTTAGATGTGCCTTCAATCAATACTCTGAAAGTTTTCCCTACATCGCGCTGATTGCTTTCGTAGCTTAAACGGTTTTGCAAAGCGATTACTTCATTCAGCCGTTTCTTTTTCGCATCTAAAGGAACATCATCTTCAAATACTTTAGCGGCAGGCGTTCCCGGGCGTTCGCTGTAAAAAAACATATAGGCAAAATCATAGCCCACCTGCTCCATTAAACTCATCGTATCGGCATGGTCAGCATCAGTTTCAGAGCAAAAACCTGTAATAATATCTGTTGAAAGCCCAATATCAGGTACAATTTCCCTGATGCGTTTTATTCTTTCCAGATACCATTCACGGTTGTGCCCGCGATTCATTTTTTCCAGAATAC
>CAYSGX010000024.1:13972-15873 GCA_964430605.1 uncultured Chitinophagaceae bacterium | reverse complement strand
CGCTAAAGCCATTTGGCCTATCTCGGCTACGTTCCATGCGTTTACAATTATTCTGCGCGAATCGGGGTTGTTTTTTATCTGGTTTATGGCATCTGAAATCTGGTCAACCGTTTTGCCATCAGCGCCTTCCCAACTGCGCCATTGCTTGCCATACACCGGGCCAAGGTTTCCGTTTTCATCGGCCCATTCGTTCCAGATAGAAACACCATTATCTTTTAAATACTGAATATTGGTATCGCCTTTCAAAAACCACAGCAATTCATAAATAATAGATTTCAGATGCAGCTTTTTGGTGGTTAAAATGGGGAAGCCCTTTGATAAATCATGGCGTATCTGATAACCAAAAAGGCTGTAAGTGCCGGTTCCGGTGCGGTCTTCTTTACGGTTGCCTTTTTCGAGCAGGTCTTGCAATAGTTGCAGATATTGTTGTTCCATAGCAGGCAAATTTAGAATATTGCCTGTTTGTCCGGAAGTTTAAACATGCACAGGTGTTGAAATCGTGTTTTAGTGAATAGCAAGTATTTCTTAAAGTAACCAACAATGTGTAGCGTGGGCGCAATATGCTTAAATTGATTCACCGAAGAAGTTTATATACTCGGGCGAAATATCATAATTCCACTTTTGTTTGCCGGAGGTAGTTACAGCATCTTTCCAATAGATTTCTCCAAACTCGCCAATCTGTGCGGTTTTCAGGAAATCTTCATTTTTTAATTGACTAATTCCTTCGAAACGGGCGTGCTTTTGAATTAATGGATTTATATCTACCTTCTTCTTAGTGCCGTTGTTTAATTCACAAATTATATTGCCCGAATCAACTTTTAATATTTTAACTACCCGTATCATCAACTCAAAGGTTTTATTTTATGAAAATCTTTGCTTTCCCACATTTGTAATAATTCTTCTTTATGAATTTCAGCCCATGCCTGAACCAGTTTTAATTTGCCTATTGGAAAATCTCCATTTAATAAATTGCCATTTTCTATTAGAATATTTGCCTCAAACTCTCCATACTTCACTTTAAAATGAGGCGGATTATGGTCGTTAAAGAACATATAAACGAGTATTCCAAAAAACCTACTTATCTCTGGCATAGTCTTTTTTTACAAAGCTATATAAAAACAAAATTCTTATTTATAAGCCGGAATTATTTTAATAATGAAACGCTTATTTCACCCATTAAAACATCACTAATAAACTTATTTTTGTTGCTTGTACCAATTAATATTTTCAGCATGAACCAAGATGCGGGTAAATGGATAATTATAGCGGGCGTTGTGCTGATTGTTGCCGGCACTATCTGGTATTTTTTTCACGATAAGCTGCATTGGCTAGGCAACCTTCCTGGAGATTTTAAAGTAGAGAAAGAAAATTTCAGATTTTATTTTCCCTTAGCTACTATGTTGCTGCTGAGCTTGCTGCTGAATGTAGTGATATGGGGTGTGAAGAAATTTTTGTAGTGAGCAGTTGATTTAATAATAACCTGCTACATTTCTTTCAATTCTTGCTGCAACTTTTTGGTGAGTGAAGCCACAACCAAATTATAAGAATCGTCCACCCATTCTTTGATTAGTTTATCAGATACACTGCCATCTATCACTACGGTGTTCCAGTGTTTTTTATTCATGTGGTAGCCGGGCTTTACGCAGCCATATTGTTCGCGTAGCTCTGTTGCTTTTTCGGGATTACATTTTAAATTGATGCTCGAAAAGGAATCAATATTGGTGAGGGCAAACATTTTTCCCATTACTTTAAATACCAGTGTCTCTTCACCAAAAGGAAATTCTTCGGTAACACCTTTTTTGCCGATACAATAGTCTCTGAAAAATTCGATATTCATTTTTATTCTTTTTACATTCACATAAATGTAAAAATTATTAGAATGAAAACCTCATGGATTCTTA
>CAYSGX010000024.1:7173-13962 GCA_964430605.1 uncultured Chitinophagaceae bacterium | reverse complement strand
TTATTGCTGGCAAGTGCCACGGTAAACGCGCAGTGGGTAAAAGCCACCAGTGGCGCCACCGTTAAATTGTATGATGTTTATTTCCTGGATGAAGACACGGGCTTTGTGGTGGGCGAAAACCTTACCATACTTAAAACCGTGAATGGCGGCACAACGTGGAGCAGTGTTACGATAGATGCCGGGGGCTTGTCGGCAACAGGAGCTATCAAAAAAATTGGGTTTAGCAGTGATGGCAGCGTGGGGCTGGCATCGGGCACTTTGGGAGGCAACTATGTGTTTTTGAGAAGCACCGACAGGGGCGATACTTGGAACAAATCTACTTTTCAAATAAGCGGGTTTAGTTCAATAAACGCTTTTGCTTTTTATGATAATACACAGGTAATTGCCGTGGGCGATACCTCTGAATTGTTTTATTCAGGCAGTGCCGGTATCGGCTGGGTTATGAATGCGTTTAACGGGTTCAACAGAAGCATTACCGATGTATCGTGCAAAAATGGGATTTGTGCAGCTTGTCTTACCAGTGGTTCAGTATATAAAACCGGCAGCGCGAATGGCGCATGGAATATTATTAAGCAACCAGATTCCATTCACCTGAAAAGTATTGTATTGCTGAATGCCGATACCATTATGGCTGTGGGACAAACCGCAAATGCTTCGTATCTCATTACCACCTATAATGGCGGGGCATCGTGGTTGCCGTCATTGAATATGCAGGTTGAAAATATCAACGATATTTACTTCGGAACGGCTACCACAGGCTATGCCGTAGGCGGCAGCCCCATTGCGAGTAACAACAGCCAGTATATTGCTACCAGCACCGATGCGGGCTTTGTGTGGGCGCAACAAAATGAGGCTTCTCAAAAAGAATTGTATAGTGTGTTTTTTCTCGATGGACAAAGAGGCTATGCCGTGGGTGATAGCGGCACCATATTGAGAACCACCAATGGGGGAGTTACCGGTATTGGTAATAAAAAAATGAATGCTGAAGTAAAAATGTTTCCTAACCCTGCTGCTAATGAGCTGATGATTGAGAGCAACAATCACGCTATTGAAACGGTGGCGCTTTACGACCTTTCGGGCAAGATGCAAAATATAACTAACCACCGCAACTTATCAAATAATACTGCCACTATCAATATGGCTCATTTGCCTGTGGGCATGTATTTCTGCCATATTGTTTTTAGCGATGGCGCCATGCTTACGCAAAAGGTATTTAAAGAATAGCAGGGTAAGCCTGCCATAAAAAGAGGCTGACCCTGCCTCTTCCTTATTTATGTTAACCCGTTATGCTGTATAATGGTATAAGCGGATGCTTCATTATGTTTTGGGTAGTAGCGGATGCTACTATCAGGGGGTGGTTGTACGATACGAAAGTTGGGCTGTACGATGCTGAAGTAAATCAAAAGATTCCCTACTTCATGTGAAATGGTAGCTTAAACCAAGAGATTCCTCCCTCTGGTCGGAATGACAACGCGTATTTTTCCAAAAAAAATAATCTCTACACCAACAATCTAACCGGGTCTTCGAGATAAGATTTCAGCGTAAGCAAAAACTGAGAACCGCTGGCGCCATCTACCACACGGTGGTCGCATGATAATGTAATTTTCATGATGTTGGCCGCGACAATATTTCCGTCTTTCACTACCGCGGTTTCTTTAATGCTGCCCACTGCTAAAATACAAGCGTCAGGCGGATTAATAATGGCGGTAAACTCGTCAATATCAAACATGCCCAAATTAGAAATAGTAAAAGTATTGCCTTGCATTTCCTGTGGTTGCAGTTTTTTGTTCTTTGCTTTTTGTGCCAGTTCTTTCACTTCGGCAGCAATGTGCGACAAAGTTTTTTCATTGGCAAAGCGAATAACAGGTACTAATAAACCTTCTTCAACAGCCACTGCCACGCCAATATGAATATGATGATTGGTACGGATTTTATCGCCTAGCCACGAACTGTTTACTTTAGGGTGCTGCCTCAATGCTGCTGCTGCCGCCTTCACCACAATATCGTTGAAAGAAATTTTTACGGGTGAAATTTCATTCAGGGCGGTTCTTGCTTTCACGGCATTATCCATGTTGATTTGCATGGTGAGGTAAAAGTGTGGCGCGGAAAATTTGCTTTCGGCCAAACGTCTGGCGATGGCCTTACGCATCTGCGACACCGCAATTTCATCATACGATTCTTTACCTGAAACACTTGGTAATACTATCGGTGCAGCAGATTTCTTACTTGCCGCAGGTTGAGGGCTTTCCGAAAATGCTTCTACATCTTTTTTCACTATTCTGCCATCATCGCCACTGCCTTTCAGTTGGTTGATGTCAATACCTTTTTCCGAAGCAATTTTTTTGGCTAATGGCGAAGCCTTCAATCTGCCATTATCGCCATTTGATGTTTGTGGTGTTTCGGCAACGGGTGCTGTTGCAACTTCTTTAGCTTCGGCTTTAGGTACTTCAGTAATTTTTTCCGCTGAAGATTTTTCAGCAGGCACTTCATCTAAAAGCGATTTATAATCCTCGCCTTCTTTACCCAATATAGCCAATATGCCATTTACTTTCACCGATGCGCCTTTCTCTACTCCAATATATAAGAGTGTACCTTCCTGATAACTTTCCAGTTCCATCGTAGCCTTGTCGGTTTCTACTTCGGCCAATAAATCACCGGCCTTTACTTTGTCGCCTGTTTTTTTGTGCCATGCCGCTATTACACCTTCTTCCATGGTGTCGCTCATGCGGGGCATTCTTATTACTTCTGCCATAATACTTGCTGTTAATAGTTAAATATCTTTTGTAAACTTAGTTCTTCTACTTCACCTAATGTTTGCAATACTTTTTTATCTACCGAATTTTTATTGCCCAAAACTAAATAAGTGTATTTTCTGTTCTGAATATTTTCCGCAAAAAATGCTTTCAAATCTTTCATTTGCATGGCGGGCACTTTAGCATACACATCTTTACGAATATCATAATCAAGCCCGCGCTCTTTAGCCGCTTCATAGTTCCAAAATATAGATGAACCTACAATGCGTTCGCTCTCTATTTTTTTCAGGGCGGCATCTTTAGCCGAAGCGAATTGTCCTTCCGCTTCAGGCATGTTATTCATTAGTGTCTGCATGGCATCTACTGCATCTTTCAGCTTATTGGCCTGTGTGCCTATGTAGGCTGAAACATAATGCGATTCGGTTTTCTTTCTTGGGTTTGAAAAGGCTGAGTAAGCTGAATAAGCCAAAGCCTTAGCCTCTCTTATTTCCTGAAACACAATTGACGAAAGCCCCGATCCGAAATATTCATTAAACAATGAAATGGCAGGCGCTAAATCTTTATTGAAAGATTGCCCTTTAGACATCATCATCAACTCGGTTTGTACCATATCGTAGCTGGTAAAATATACCTTGTTTTTTGTCATGTCCAATTCGGCATAAATGGTTTCCTGCGGATAATCTTGCAAAGGGTTTTTCACCTGATGATGTTTAGTTAAAACACCTTTTATCTTGTCTTGTGCCGATGGCCCGTAGTAGAATATACGGTGCTTGTAAGCAGTAATACCTTTTACCTTAGTTACAAGCTCTTCTATATTTTGTGCCTTCAATTCTTTTTCAGCAAGTATATTGGTAAAAGGCGATTGCGCGCCATATTTACCATAGCTGCTCATGCCGCTGAATAAGATAGTGCGCTTATCGAGCTTGGCATCCCCGCGCTCTTTAAGAATGCCATCTGCTAAATCAATATACGCTTGCTCATCAGCTTTCACCGATGATAAAATATGCTCAAATAATTTCACGCCTTCTTCAAACGATTCGTCTAATCCCGTAAGCGTTACATAAGATTTATTTCGCGAGCTGAATACATCAAAGCTTAATCCTAAACGGAAAAATTCTTTTTGTAAATCTTCCGCGGAATATTTTTCAGTGCCCAGATAAGGCAGGTATTTTATAGCTAGTTCAAGTTTTTTATCATGGTCGGTTCCCATATCGAGAATATAGTTGAGTTCAAACAATTCGTTAAAATCGTTTTTGATATAGCTATACTCCACACCATTTACATTATCGGCCTGAATTTCTTTTTTGTAATCAACAAACACAGGCGTTAATCTTTCCGAAGGCAACGAATCTATTTTTGCCAGAAATTCAGATTTATCATCTCTGTTTAATACCACAGGTGTAATTTCAGGCTTGTCAACTTTCATTACATCATTGGCTTGCCCGTTCTTTTTGTAAACAGCAACGTAGTTGTTTTTATATTTTTCCGAAGCAAATTTCATCACTTCTTCTTTTGTGATTTTTTCCATCTCGTCAAATTCGGCAACTACATTTTTCCAGGGTTTATCCAGTACAAATGCATCTACAAATTTGAACGCACGGCTGCGATTGTTTTCATAGCTTTTAATTTGTTCCAGTTTCTTGTTTTTGATTACGGCATCTAAAAGCCAATCATCAAATTTGCCTTGCTTAATTGAATCTAACTGAGCCAGCAGGAGCGTGGTAACTTCTTCCATGCTTTGCCCCTGGCGTGGCGCAGCATAAAAGCCATGCACCGAGTAATCGGCCATAATATCGGTATAAGCCTGCGCGTCTAAGGCTTTTTGTTTCTGCATAATGTTTAAGTCAATTAATCCCGCTTGCCCGTTGCTCAGCAATCCGTTTATCAACTCAATCATTAACGCGTCTTTTGAATAAGCGCCATTTAGCCTGAAACCTATAAACAAATGTTCGGGTTGCACGCCAAACACTTCTTGCACTACAGGCGCAGCAATCTCTGGCTGCTGCTCATATTTAAACTCGGGTGTTTGTTTAAACTCATAAGCGCCAAAATATTTTTCAATCAAGGCAATGGTCTTGTCAGGGTCTAAATCGCCCGATAAGCATATAGCCATATTGTTAGGCACGTAATATTTGCTGAAATAGTTATGAATATTTACCATCGAAGGGTTTTTCAAATGCTCGCCCTTGCCAATAGTCGTCTGTGTGCCATAAGGATGCGATGGGAACAGCGCTTTATAAAACGCTTCATAAGAACGATTAAAATCGTTGTCTTGTCCGCGATTAAACTCTTCGTAAACAGTTTCCAACTCGGTATGAAACAAGCGCAACACCAGTTCGCCAAAACGCTCAGATTCTACCATCAACCATTTCTCCAGCTCGTTAGCAGGAATATCGTTGATGTACACGGTTTGTTCTACAGAAGTGAAAGCATTGGTGCCTTTAGCGCCTAAGCCCGTTATCATTTTATCATACTCATTAGGAATGGCAAACTTAGAAGCCTCATAAGAAAGGCTGTCGATTTGCTTATAGATGGCTTTTTTCTTGCCGGCATCTTGTTCATTCAAATGTGCTTCATACAAATCTGAAATTTTATCTAATAACACTTTCTCTGATGCCCAATCTTTAGTGCCAATTTTACTGCTGCCTTTAAACAACATGTGCTCAAGGTAATGCGCCAGTCCGGTAGTGTTGGCGGGGTCGTGTTTCGAACCTGCTTTAACAGGAATATAGGTTTGAATTCTCGGTTCTTTTTTATTTACGGTTAAATAAACTTTCAGCCCATTTTTCAGTGTATATATTTTGGCTTTCAGCGGGTCATCAGCTACTTCTTCATATTGATATCCTGAAACAGGTTTTTCTTTATCGGTGCAGGAGTTCAGTATCAGTAATACAGCAATTGTGCTAAGCAGTAGAATATTTTTCATGGTAGGGAAGAATAAATTTCAGCTAAGGTAACAAGAAAGAAAATTATTATTGCTGAAGCAGCTAAAATTGGCGAGGTTGTTAAACTAAAAAAGTTGTTAGTTAATTTATAACTAACAACTTTTGTAAATATCTTCCAAATACTTTTTATTCTTCAGTATTCTTTGACCTTTTGTAATCGTAATACTTCTTACCTGCAATTGCACCACCTGATGCAAGCAATACCCATGATACCGGATCTAAAGGAATACCCTCTGGGCCAGGTGGTGGTTGAGAAAAAACATCGGTAGAATACATTACTAATATCATTACAACACTGAATACAAAAAGTAAATTTTTCATAACAATTTTAGGCTTTACTATATGCCCATTCCATACGTAAATTTAAACAAATAAATTCCTAAATGGCAAATTTTTCTAAAATAGTGCAGTAATCTTAATATTGGGCTACTTTTTGATAGTAACTTTTTTAGTTTCCAATCGCTCATTTATTTTCAGCCTGTAAAAATAAACTCCGGAAGGTAAGTTATTGATATTGAATGGAATAAGGTGCTCTCCCGCAGATAATTGTTTATCTACTAATTCGGCAATTTCATTGCCTAAAGGGTCGAAGAACTTTAGATTTACGAAAGAATTTTTATCTAATAAGAATGAGATATTTATTTGTTGGGTACTTATATCTACCTCTTTAACCAAATCTGAAATGGATTCAGAACTTTCAGCAGATGAATCAAAACAATTTGCTGTAAAGCTATTATCCAATACGCTTTTTATTCCATCAACGGTATTCTGAACACTTTTTAAATCTCCATAGACCGCTACAACCGCAACGGTATTATTACAAGTGTTTAGCCAGGGCGTGAAGCCTCTTGCCCCTTGACAGTTAATTTCTGTGGCTATTCTTGTTTTAGTATCAATTCGTTCAATCCATACACCTAAGCCATAAAAACGAGAATTTTGAGAAGTGCGAAAGCTATAAGGTGTGTATCCTAATGGTAGTTTACTAGTATGGTCGGTCAGCATTTCAGTAATCATTTTTTCAGATAAAACTCTTGTATTATTATACATTCCTTTATTCAGAATCATTTTTAAAAAATTACTGTAATCTTTTC
>CAYSGX010000024.1:0-7163 GCA_964430605.1 uncultured Chitinophagaceae bacterium | reverse complement strand
AATAAGCGCCATCGCCAACCATCACACTTTTTGCTTTTCCGAAATCGGTAACAATCATTTGGCAGGGGCTGGCGATTTCCTCAAAGAATAATTGTTCCCAGCTTTTTTCTGCAACAACTTCAGTTACACGAGCTGCAATTTGAATAGAGGTGCCACCATAGCTAAATGCTTTTCCCGGAGTTTTATTTAAAGCAACATTTTTAGCAATGCTATCTACCGATTGTGCAAGGGTAAGGTTTCTGTCTTTTAAATAAATAGAATTGGTTGGGAAGCCACTGGTGTGCGACAATAGCTGCCTTATGGTTACTTTGCCTTTTTCACCCTGAAATTGCGGAAGTATTTTTCCTATTTCAGTATCTAATGAAATAGATTTTTTTTCTATTGTGGCAAGCACTGCTGCGGTAGCCAGCCATATAGAAGCGGTAGATATTTTAATTCTGCTTGCGACATTAATTTTCTGCGGGGTATTACTGAAACTTTTATTGTATAGAACAGTATTGTTTTTTAACAAAATAAAATTTACCGAACCTGTAGCGGCAATATTTTCATTAACGATTTTATCTATTTTAACGGAATCTATGTTTTGAGAAAACCCTGTAAATGTATTTAATATCAACATCGCCCATAGCAAAAAAACACTTAGGGACAAATGGATATTTTTTGATTTTTTGATTTGCAAGAATACAGTTTACGTCAATTTCAAAGATATTAAAAGCAATTACAAACAATCTGCTAATACCTAACCGAAAAAACACCAAACGAATAGTTTTGTGAACATACTTAAACAACTTCAAAACAAAAAAGCCTGCTGTTTTAGAGCAGGCTTTTTTATCTGTAATCAGTAATTGCTTACTTAAACACCACTACATTTTTAGTTATAGTTTGCTCTTTTGTTTTTACACTTAGCAAATAATTCCCTGAAGGAATGGAGGTGAAATTTAAAGATAATTGTGAAGTGCCTTTAAATATTTTTTGGCTTGTTTGTACTTTATCATATACTCTGCCTAATAAATCTACTAATACAACATTAATATTAGTTTCTTTATTGGTATTGATTTCTAAAGTAGCTTTATCATTTACCGGGTTTGGATAGAAATTAGTGGAGAAGCTGGTAACTGTTTTGTTTTCAACGTTAGAAACAAGCCCGGCTGTTTTGTTACAAACTTCATCTCCGGGATGGTCGGGCGAGAAAGTTCTGAAAATACCTCTGCCATGTGTACCTGCATAAATCACATGACAACCGTCTTTGTACAACAAGTCTTGTCTCAACTGAATAACAGGCACATGCGTAAACTCGTTTTCGCTGTAATGCCATGAGGCGCCTGCATCAGCAGAAGTCCAAATACCTACATCAGTTCCTAATATGATGTTATTGGGATTGTAGTAATCTATAACGGCATCATATACCGGAAACTTAGGTAAATCACTTTGTATAGAGGTAAATGTCGGGTTATTATTGCTGAATGCATCGGTTGCTTTGTAAACATAATTTGCATTACCATAATTGCCCAAGGTAACTACAATATTTTCCTTATCGTTAGGGTCAACGCCAATTCCTGTTATATATCTGTTACTTCCAAAGTCGCCACTATCGCCAATCCTTCTGTTTGTAATTCCTTGATAGATATTATCAGTTGCGCTACCCCAGTTCCAATTGGCCAACAAAGAATTTACGGGATAATCAGGAATGTTTCTATAAACAGTGTCAGCACTGATAGTTACAGTTGTATCGGCACCATTAACTACAGTGTCGTTAGATACTACTACATTAAACCCGTCTTGTTTGTATTTTTCATTGAAGCCATGCGCTCTAAATAATTGTGAGGTAGTTGTTCCATAATAAACAGTACCGTCTTCAGTAGCTCTAATCTTGCTTACAGCACCTCCGGCCGATATCCAAAACCATCTTGCTTGTCCGCTAAAATCTAAAGCATCCGGAGTAAACCATAACCTTCCTGCATTTTCCATAAAGATTATAGCTTTCTCAGTGCGGTCTGTCCTTTTGGTTTTAGTAATTACTGTAGTATTACCAAAAGTTTGTTCAACATCAGGATATGTTGCAGAATTATCTTCCAGTTTTTCCCAAAGAATATATTCAGGTAAAAAGAATTGAGAATTGGTGCTGCAATCTGAATTAGGGTCAATTCTGTCGTCATAAAAGCACCCGAATGAACCGCCACCGTTAGAAGAACGGTTTACTTGTCCGCCATAAATACTGGCAAACATGGCTAAAGGATTGATTTTTGAAATTTCACTTTTGCCTCCATCGCCACCTTGCACTTCAACTGCTGAAAGCCTGGTGTTTAATGTAAGCGGAATGTACTGCGTACCATTATCCTGTGAACCACCAATTACTCTTCCGTCTAAAGAAGAACCAATGCCATAGAATTGAGTAGCATTAAATCCTTTATTACGCATTAGAAATGTAGGGAACCTGTTAGAAGCGTTTAAAGACTGGTAAACACCGCCATCATTGCCTATGTACAATACATTAGGGTCTTGGGGATTAAAAACTATAGCGTGGTTATCAGCATGAACATAATAAGGATTGGTAGGTGCATCTGATTGCCAGAAAGCAATTAAATTCCAACCGAATTGCGGTGAATAACTCCAAACTTCTAATTGACCTGCTAACACAATACGATCTTTGTTTGCCGGATCAACAGCAATGGTATTATTCCAGCTACCTTGTCCTCCCAGTGGATTAAAGGTGCTTGCATCACCGGCTATCATTAATTCCCAGCTATCGCCACCATCGGTAGATTTGTAAACGCCTTTAGTAGCTTCACCTTGAGCAACTAAAGCATACACATAATTAGGGTCGGTCGGGCTTACCGCAATTTCGGCTCTCCCGATTGGAGAAGTTGGGAATCCGTTAACACCCATCATGTTTGCAAACTGAAACCCGTCAGTAGAGCGGTAATATTTATTATTAATCACAGCATGGACTATTCCGTTTGCTGAAGATTCAACATCTTTAGATTCTCTGTCGAAATCTACAGGGAGCAAACCTGAAGCATCTCCCCAGATTGAACCGCCATCATTAGAAATTTTCAAACCTTTTAAAGTTGCCGCATATACTCTGTTTGCGTTATTTGGATCAATAGCTATTTCAGAAATTACAGACCATGCGTCATTATTTACATTAGTAGATGGCTGAGTAGAAGTTAACAAAGAAAATGTTGCCCCGCCATCGGTAGATTTAAACATGCCGCTACCAATAAACGTAGGCGCACTAAAACTCGGAACAGTAACTCCCTGGTAAGAATAGCCAAACCCTTCACCTGTACCAACATATATATCGCCATTAGATGCTTGCTTAATAGAGCTTATACCCGGGTAATAAGGTTGTTTGTTGAAAGGGTGTGGTTCCCACGAAAGCCCGGCATTATTAGATTGAAACAACCCGCCTGTTACGCTGCCGGCAAACATTTTATTAGGATTGTCTTTATCAATCATTATAGCTCGGCAACGGCCACCCACGTTATCAGGCCCCATTTCTTCCCAGGTAAGATTTACACCAGTTGATCTTTGGTTGCTGTTGTTCATTCTGCTGTTGAAAATAGCTTGTCTCACAGCAATTACATCAGCAGCATCAAAACGACCGGTATTTTGATTCACTCTCATGTCAAAAAGGTATTGTCTCATACCTTTAGCCAGATTTTTCTTCTTTTTTCTTTCCTCACGGTCTTCAAGACTTTTTAAATAATCTTCATAACCGGGATGGTTTTTCAAATTTTCTTCGAAACTTGTGGATTTTTCAGCAATTTTTGGCGCTACAAAATAGTTAACTGAAAATGCTATTGCGCCTAAAAGCAATAAACCACCGGTGAGTCTTGTAAATTTCTTCATTTGTAAAGTGTTATTTGCGTATTTGGATTATTAACAGATTAACAAATTTACAGACAAATAACTATACTGAAAAGTTGCAATCAAAGAAAATCAGTGTGTAAAAGTATTGTCAGGCAACTAAACTATCTGTATTTAAAAGGTATATACTTGTCTGAATTTTTATTTTTTGCAATTAATACCCTCCCATATATTTTCTCACAAACCATTCAATAGAAAGCAGGGCGATAATGAGAAAGAAAATCCATTTCAGGTTTATCAGTGAATCGGTTTTGAAAGTGTCGTATAAAACAGGTTTTATATTCTGATTGTCGGCAATCGTTTTTTCTAATTCATGCAGTTCATTGTAGTAAAAAAGCTGTCCGCCTGTTTCGCTGCTTATCTGGTGCAGCAACTGGTGGTTGGCAACAGGATTCAGCAATTCTAATTGCAATGGCGCAACGGTAAATTTTCCCGATGCTGTATGTGGTTTATCGCCAACTTTTGCAGAAGCGGTATAGTTATAATTGCCTGTGGGCAGGTTTCCTGTTTCCAAACGATAGCCGTTGCCCGAGCGCGCAAACGTATAATCAAAATCTGTTCCTTCCTCGTTTTTCAAGTTCAGTTTCACTTCGGGCTGATTGATTAATTCATAACTCTGATTATACAATTCAGCCTCAAAAACAACAGGCTCGTTTTCGTTAAAAATATTTTTGGCAAGCGAAACCTTAAACGGTCGCTTGTCTTCTTTCACCGAAAGATATTGTATAACCTGCTGAATAAACTGATTAGAAAACTCATGATTTTTATTATGCTGAAAATCGTACAAACGCCAGCGAAACAATCCCTCGCCCACAAGTGTTGCAATTTTCTGTCCGCCCGATTCATCGAAAGCCAACAACGGATATTCGGTTTTCACCGCGCCAATTTTCTGATGCAGCAATACCTTTGCGGTAGGCGGTGTTTTGTATTGCCCGAAAGGCGTTGCCAATGGCGGCATCTTGGCAATATTGGCTGAAATTTTATCGGTGATATTATATAACGGAAAATCAGCCGCAACCGAAGCTGTTACATCATTGAAACTTTGATTGCTACCCGAAATCTGAACGGCATTTTGCATTTTGTTCAGTTGCGCAATATTGCTTTGGCTGCCTGCTATATACCACAGCGATGTTTTCGATTTCGTCAACAAGTCAGACAAATTTTGCGGCATACCGTTAGCGGTCGGAATTTGATGCAGTATCACCACATTATAATCGCTGTAATTCAGACTTAAAGCATCACTTAAAAATTTCACCGTAACCTGATAATTTTTATTGTTTTCAACAGCCTGTCTTAATGCCGCAATATCGGGGTGTGGCGCAGCGACAAGTATCAGAATTTGCTGCCTGCTGTCTAACACTTCCACGAAAAAATCTTTCACGTTGTTGGCGGTGGAATATTCGCCTTCAACAACATTCAGTTGCACTCTGAAATGTTGTACGCCTGCCTTAGTTGCTTCCAGAATAAATTCTTTCGATTGCAACGATTCTTTGCCGAAAGTAATTTCTTCGGAATGTAATTTTTTGCCTGCCGAAACATCAGTAACCGACAACGTTGAAGTAATGTTGTTATAACCTGTTGCAGAAGCGTCAACAGCAATTTTAAACTTATCGCCCAAATACACAATCTGGTTGTGATATACCTTTTCGGTTTTCAAATCTTTCTTTGGAACGGTATCGCCCATTGCCACCGTGTAAACAGGATATTTTATGCCCGACAAATTATACACAGGATTTGCGCCCTGATTGTAAATGCCATCGGAAGCCAGTATCACCGCACCGACATTCTGATTGCTGTACAGGTTGGTAATCTGATTTACGGCATTAGAAATATCGGTTGATTTTCCTGTGAATTGCAACGAATCGTTTTCAAGAATTTTATTGCTGAACGGATACAGCTTTACCGAATAATTTTCACTGAAATTATCCATGAGTTTTTTCAAGTCGCTGATATATTTTGCAGAATCATTTTCAGTTTTAAAAGTATTGACGACCGATTGCGACACATCTTGCAGAATAATGATTTCAGGTTTCTGCACATCAGTAAACCGTGAGCGGATAAAAGGAGATAATAAAAAGAAAGTGATGATAGCAACTGAAACAAAACGAAAAACCGCTAATCCCCAAAAAATTCTTTTTTGCTGTACGGAAGGATTTTGAATAAAATCGTTTTTGTAGTACAGTATTGCAGCGTAAATACCGCCTGCCAATAAGCAGAACAATAAAAACCAAGCGGGATATTGCAGTATGATATTGGTACTCAAAATTTTCAGTTCAAATAATCAGTTGCGAAGATACTATTTTGTGTGGCACGCAAAGACGCAGAGGCGCAAAGCGCTATTTAAAAAGTGACTTAGCGTCTTTGCGAGAAACCCTACCTGCTCATACCACCGCAAACGCTAATTACCTGCCCTGTGATATAAGCCGATAAATCGGAAGCCAAGAACAAAGCGGTTTCGGCAATTTCGGTAGCTGTGCCAAGGCGGTTCAGCGGAATGGTTTTCAGCAACGCCTTTTGTTGTTCTTCGTTCAGTTTGTCGGTCATATCGGTTTTGATAAAGCCTGGGGCAATGGCGTTGCAGCGCACACTGC
This sequence comes from uncultured Chitinophagaceae bacterium, assembly GCA_964430605.1. Classification (GTDB taxonomy): domain Bacteria; phylum Bacteroidota; class Bacteroidia; order Chitinophagales; family CAIOSU01; genus CAYSGX01. Next base: position 702 of record CAYSGX010000024.1, on the reverse strand, counting down.
GCGAGCCGATTTCAGCAGCAATACTTTTGGTGAAACCAATAATGCCCGCTTTTGATGCGGCATAGTTTGCCTGCCCCGCATTGCCCGAAATACCCACCACAGAAGAAACATTTATAATAGAGCCGCTGCGTTTCAGCAGCATTTCTTTCACTGCACATTTCGTAAGGTTGAAAACCGATTTCAGGTTTGCCTGAATTACTTCGTCCCACTGCTGCTCGCTCATGCGCAGCAACAAATTATCTCTGGTAATGCCTGCATTGTTTACCAGAATATCAATTTTACCGAAGTCTTTAATTACTGCTGCTACTAATTTTTCAGCATCGGAAAAATTGCCCGCATCGCTTTTATAGGCTTTGGCTTGTATGCCAAATGCCAGCAAATCGGCTTCAATCTGTTTGGCTTTTTCTTCTGAATGGAGATAAGTAAACACTACGTTTGCTCCGTTCTTTGCATAAACTTCGGCAATAGCTTTGCCAATACCTCTTGACGCGCCTGTAACCAAAGCTGTTTTTTCAGTGAGTAATTTCATACAGAAAAGTTTTTTGCAAGATTACAAAAAATAGCACGCTGATTAATTATGATTTATGTTTCCCGCAGATTTCGCAAATCACGCTGATAGTTCTCTGCGTAATCAGTGAAATCTGCGGGAAACTTTTCTAATAAGCCCTTGCAAACACCACACGCTCTTTAGACGGCTTGCCT
>CAYSGX010000023.1:14586-15935 GCA_964430605.1 uncultured Chitinophagaceae bacterium | reverse complement strand
TTAATTAACGTGAGTTCGAGATAAGAAAGAACGTAATTAATTGGTACTTATCTTTTGCCACAGGTTAAAACCTATGGCATTTTTTTGACCAAAGGAATTATTTGTATTTAATACAACGGACTAAAGTCCGCAAGACATATAAGGGCTTTAGCCCAATTTTAAAAGAAAAGTCCTTTGGTCATAATCAGCAATGGGTTTCAACCCATTGTATAATAACCTTTAATTTACTGGCTCTTTTAAAAACAGTTATATCGAACTCACGTTTATTAAGGTCTGAACCTACTATTGGGATACCGTTGAACGTAGGCTGATTTCACTTTTCAGTAATTTTCCAATAACCTGTTTTGTCGCTTCCGATACGTTCTATTAAACCAAGTTTTTTAAGTTCCTGAATATGTCTTTTTATTGTTGCTGCGGAATATCCTGTTTTGTCGGCAAGTTCATTGTAATTCGCTTTTGGATTTTGTTTTAACTGATGTAAGATGCTTCTTTTTACAGGGTCATTTACAAGGTCATTTCTTACGTTTACCGGGTCATTTTTCGTGTTTACAAGGTCATTTACAGTGTCAGCGTAATGAACGTGCATTTCCCGGTTTTTCAGGGTGTTGTTTTCTCCAAGCAACAGGTTTCCGAAAAAACACAGTAAAAATTCATTGGTAGTGTAGACCTCTAACATAATTCAAAGAATGATTAAAAAGTCAGCATATTGAAAAGGTTAGGCATTATAAAGTTGAAAGGTTATGAAGCACAAAACTGCTGTCCTTTGCAACATTACAACCTTATAACATTATAACTGACTGTTAATTACAGACACCTTTTGTTTTCAGGAAGCAGAAATAATTGAATTATGTTATACCAATTAGATATTGAAAATAGCCCGTTCAAATTCATTCCTCCTTTGCACAACCTAAAGGCTTTCGCACAAGGGAGAATAAAAAGCATAGACCAATTTCTATTTCTAAATAGTATAATCCCCTTTGTGCAACTTTGAGCATCTTCGTGTGCCTTTGTGGAATAATTATTTGTACCACAAAGATGCGCAAAGCCTACACGAAGTTTCACGAAGAGGATTTCCTTTGTGAGTGTCTCAAAGAGCAAGTTTAAAATGAGGGCGTAGCAGATATTAGAGGTCTAATAAAGTGAATACATAGTCAAAAAAAATCCCCCGGAATATTTATTCCGAAGGATTTTTAATAAATGAACTTATAAACTATTACTTTATTAATGTCAGGCTTCCTTTGTAACGTTCAACAGAGGGTTTCTTAAACTCTACCACTGCTTCCCAAACGAGCACAGCAGGGTCTAAAATTTTTCCGTTCACACTGCCGTCCCATGAGCAAGGTACTGTG
>CAYSGX010000023.1:13727-14576 GCA_964430605.1 uncultured Chitinophagaceae bacterium | reverse complement strand
CTTTACCATCCCACTGGCAAGGCTGGGTGCTGTTTACACATTCAAACACCATTTGTCCCCAACGGTTCCAAATGCGCCACGTGAATTGTTTCACCCCTTTCATAATAGGGAAAATAATTTCATTCTCGCCATCGCCATTTGGAGAAAATGCGTTTGGCATATAAAAATAATATTCACCCGGCTCTACCGTAACGGTTATGGTATCGGTAGCGGTACAGCCGTTATCATCTATATAAGTAACACTGTAGGTGGTGGTAACAGGAGGCTGTGCAGTTGGATTGGGGCAATTGTTGCAGCTAAGATTCTGAGCAGGTGTCCACACAAAATTGCCATCTGTAATATCGCCCGAAGCAACCGCGTTTAACAGCGTGGTGTCCCTTTCAATAATATTGGCAGGGTCGGCTGTCGCATCTACCAACACGGTAGCGGCAGTAACTTCAATTGTATCAGATGCCACACATCCATTGCTATTCACCACGGCAACAAAATAGGTGCCTTCCGTATCAATTAAAATAGTTTGCGAATTATCTCCTGTTGACCAAGTGTAGTCAGCGCCATTAGCTCCGGCATCTAACAATGTGTTTTCTCCACCGCATAAAAATACATCAGCGCCTAAATTTATACTGAATAAAGCAGGTTGATTCACTACCGCGGTAGCAGTTCTTGTGCAACCAATAGCATCGGTAACAGTAATGCTGTAGCTGCCTGCCGGAAGATTACTGATGGCAGGGTCGGTTAAACCATTGTTCCAACTGTAAAGCAAAGGATCGTTGCCTGTTGTAGCAGTGGCAGTAGCGCTGCCATCGCTTAATCCAAAGCATGAAACATCGGTAGCTGATACATTTAATA
>CAYSGX010000023.1:0-13717 GCA_964430605.1 uncultured Chitinophagaceae bacterium | reverse complement strand
GTATTATTGGCTTATACTACTTCTACGGTATCTCTGAATGAACAACTGTTTACATCTCTCACTACCACAATATAGTTTCCGCCTGAAAGGTTTTCAAAAAGATTATTGGCTGAAGTAGTTTGTGAATTATCTATACTGTAAGTAAAAGGCGCTGTGCCACTGGCTACATCTACGGTTATATCTATAGAGCCGGTGCTGGCATTACATTCCGTCTCGGTAGTAACTACATTTGCCAATAGCGAGCAGCATTGAGGCCCCGCGTCTACAGTAGCATTAGCTGTAACAAGGCAGCCTGCGCCATCGGTAATGGTTACTATATAATTTCCGGGCGCAAGCCCTGTAATGGCAGATGTAGTTTCATTATTATTCCATAAATATGTTAATGTTCCTGTTCCGCCCGAAGCATTTATGGTTACAGCGCCATCGTTATCGCCCAAACAAGTTTCGGCAGTTGGTATAATGCTGTTTACTACAGGCCCGTTGGCACTGGCCAGGTTAATGGTAGTGTCTCTCACGCAATTGGCTTGCCCGTTATCAGTAATAGTAACGCTGTAACTTCCGGCAGGCACATTGTTCAAATCTTCGGTAGTAACGGCATTGCTCCATACAAAGCTGTAACTGCCCGAACCACTGTTGATGGTAATATTGATACTGCCATCGCTTGCCCCGCAGGCAGGATTAGTGGTAGTGGCACTGTACGATAGGTTGCAACATACCGGGCCCGACTGTAAGGTAGTAGTTGAAGAAATACTACAGCCATTGGCATCGGTAACGGTTACTGAATAAGGCCCCGGTGCAAGATTATCTATGGAATTTGTGGTTGCTCCGGTGCTCCACAGATATGTTAATGTCCCTGTTCCTCCCGAAGCATTCGCGGTTATTCTGCCATCATTGCTGCCCGCGCATAATTCTACTACCGCATTTAACGAGCTGATATTTGGCGCGCCCGGTGGCACTAAAGCTACCGTTTCAATATCCTGACAACCGGCAGCATCGGTAACAGAAACAGTATAGTTTCCGGCAGGTAAATTATTTAATGTTTGCGAAACAGGAATGGGTATTTGAATAGTTTGTGGTGTGCCCGAGCCGCTGTCAATTACCACTGTATATGGTGCCGTGCCACCGGCTAACCCTACCGTAAGGCTACCATTGCTTGCCCCACATGATGGGTTTACAGGGTTAGTGAGTGTAAGGTCTAAAGTGCCCGGATTAGTAAGCGTAATGGTAGTGTCTTTAAAACAATCTACCTGCCCGGGGTCGGTAATGGTTACTGAATAAGTACCTGCGGGAAGATTGCTTCTGTTTTGTTGAGCATTACCATCATTCCATAAGAAAGTATAAGTACCACCCGAACCTTGTGTAATATTCATATTTATGCTGCCATTTGTCGCGCCACAGGTAGGTTGCGTGGTGTTAGCCGTAAAACGTAAATCGCAACATACAGGAGTAACGGTAACTGTTACCTGATCGTTCACCGTTACACAACCCGCGGTATCTGTAGCGGTAAGTGTGTAGGTTTGTGTTCCGACAGGGCACACTGTTGGTGATAATGTATTTGCTCCCGTCATATTTGTGGTAGGGCTCCACGAAAAATCAGCAGTATAACTTATTTCAGGGTCATCGAAAGTGATAGACCAACCTGAGAATGAACCTGCACCAAAGCCTAAAGGAGAACTGTTTTCAATTTCAATAGACCATACACCGTTTGCAGTACACCCGGCTAAGTTATTAAAGGGTTGATTAGGGGTAAAACTACCTGTATAAGGCGAACTGCCCGATGCAATATTTCCACCGCCCGGAACAAAGCAAGTATTTGTGTAAGCTGAATTTCCAGAGGTTCCGGTAGTAACACCCGAAGGCACCAACATTATTCTATTGCCATCAGGACACACTAAGTAAAAATTCAAATCAGCTATAGTAACTTCTCCCGGAGGAAAAAAATTAAAGCCAAAATAGGTAGCATTTGAAATACATACGGAAGTAATAGAACCGGGCAACACATTATCCATATTCAGCCCTCTTACGTTAATATTAACCTTGGTAGTAGATCCCAAGCCTGCTTGTATTACCTCTGGTTGGGTATTGGCATAAGTGGGCGTTTTAGCAGGCGATTTAATTACTTTAGCTTCAGCATTAAGAGTGGTGCATTCGCCTTCGCAGATAGTAGTATTTTGTCCTGCTTCTATTTCAATAGTTGGGTTTCTTATTACAATAGTTATGGTGTCTCTACAGGTAACTCCACTGGGGTTGCTCATTTCTACAGTATAAGAACGAGTAATAACAGGGCACACAGGGGTAGGCACTTGTCCTCCTGAACTGCCGGTAGGGAATGAATAGAAACTACTTCCGCCACCACTATTTCCTACTGAAATAGTAAATGTAGGGTCGTTATAAAAAATTTGAACATTATCTATACCCCAGTGGTCATAATCGGCTCCTGAATCGGCATCTTGAAACCACCTGATTGATACGTTATTTGTTAAAGCCGCCTGAGGCAAAGGGAAACACCAATTGTTCCAATTAATTAATTGGGGGTCATTTCCTCCGTTTGGGTCAAAATAATTAATGGTTACCCAAGGGCCAGCCCCTATTCTATACTGCAAATAAACTCCTTCGCTTGGCTCGTCAGGACCTTCGCAAGGTGAAGACTGGCCTTGAGTGGCAAATAGCATGTCAAAACAAATGGTAGCTCCTGAGGTAGCAGCGGTAAAGTTGTACTGCAATGTTTCCAAAGTTCTGGGTACTCCCGAATTGTTGCCCATCCAGATATGAGTAGAGCCATCAACACCGTTGGGGCTGCATGGATTAGAAAAAGTTGCTTGTTGGGTAAATGCCCAACCACTGGGAGAACCATTATTAAAGTTTTCTTCAAATACCACATCGCCCTGCCCGCGGCCAAAAGTGGTAAGGTTTATACAATCGCCACAAACAATAGTATCTCTTGGAGCAGAAATACTTACCTCACATCCTTGCGCATTAACTTTTGCAATACCCAATAATGCTATAATTAAAAATAGAAACGCTTTTTTCATTTCTTTAAAATAAGTGGTTGGTTAGTTGATTATTTTATTATGCTTACCTGAATATTTTTCAATTCAAATTTTGTGAGTGTTGAATTAGTTGTTTTGTCAAGCATTTTTGAAAAAACCGAAAATGCCCTTTCACTTTTCTCACAGCTACCTGCTATTATTTCTTTAGGTGCTAAAGAAACTTTCATTAAATGCTCGTCAGAAGTTTTTTCACAAGTGGTACATTGCTCGTTATACCATAACTCTTTTTTGAAAGAAACCGCTAAGGGTTTGTCGGTGAGGTTTTCAAACCGGAGAAAAATATACTGGCGGTGAGTGCCATTTGCCTCATCGTGGCAATCTTCAGTTTGTTGGGTTATTCTAATCTGGTTGTTTTCAAAATAAACTGAGTGGGGCTCTTTTGCCTGAATGTTTAATACAGTGAAAAAGAGAGTAACTAAGAAAAAACTTTTCATTGAGGGTTATAATTTTCGCGTTTAATAAAAACGCCAGAAAAAAAATGTTGGATTAACAATGTTTTAATACCTTGTAAATATCTGAAATTATGTTTAAACCTAAAATACAAGTTTTAGCCTACAATACAGAATATTATTGATTAACCTGAAACAAGCTAATAATCAGAAGGTTAGTTATACCGAAACAACTCAGGTTTTCAAAAAAATTAAGTTCAGAACATTCGGTATTAACTGAAAGTACGTTTCGCTTCCTTCGGAATCTTAACTACTTTCAGTATAATAAGTGAAGAAAATACGCTGCTGTAATAAAAGACCAATACCGCTTATTTTTTTGCAGAAACCGGTTTTTTCAGATATTGATCGGTATTCTGAACTACTTCGTGCGCTTTCAGAAATGCTTCATCAATAGTATTCATTACAGGGTAGAAGCCTTCGTCTTTCCACATTTGCTTTGCGAGATAAGCTTTTAAAACAGTTCTTATTCTGAATGAAATTTTTTCCAGTTCTTTTTCATCTTTCCTTAATCCTTCTTTGTAAGAATATTCTAAAAACTTATTAAATAGGGCATCAGAAATTTGAAAATTGTTTCTGAAATACTGCGACTCTTTGTATTGTAAAAACAATCCCTGATTTTCAGCATAGTAGTTGTAAATAAATTCAGGAATATAGCTTCTTACCAAAAAGAAATAAGAAAAACTGAAAGAAGTATCGATAGAAACAAATACATCGGGGCCAATGCCGCCACCGCCATATACCACTCTGTTCGCATCGGTATAATACTTATTTATGGTGTCGGCTTTTTCTAATTGCTTGTCGATAGTCAGCTCATCATTATCGAAGCGGTCATAAATTTCATTATTGTAGGCATCACTTCCTTCGTTATAAGGTTTTTGAATACTTCTGCCCGATGGGGTATAGTAGCGGGCTACTGTTAAGCGCAATGCCGAGCCATCGTTTAATTCATATTGCTCTTGCACCAATCCTTTTCCGAACGAACGCCTGCCTACTACCACGCCTCTGTCCCAGTCTTGCAACGCGCCCGCTAAAATTTCTGAAGCGGAAGCCGAGCCTTCATCAATCATAATTACTACATCGCCTTCTTCAAACTGCCCTGTATTTTTGGCTTTGTATTCATTTCTTTTGTAGGCTTTGCCTTCGGTATAAACCAATAACTTTTCTTCGCCAATAAATTCATCGGCAATTAAAGTAGCGGCATTGAGATACCCGCCCGGATTTTGCCTTACATCAATAATCAGTTTTTTTAAGCCCTCGTCTTTCAGCTTATTCAGCTTTACTCTGAATTCATCATAGGTGTTTTCAGCAAAACGGTTAATTTTTATATAGCCGGTAATGCTATCTACCATATACCCTACATCTACACTGAACAATGGAATTTTATCGCGGGTAACACTATACTGAACCAAATCTTTACTGCCATTGCGTAAAATGCCCACTTTTACTTTTGTGCCCTTGTCTCCACGCAATTTTTTTACAACATCGTTATTGGTAATACTTTTTCCGGCAACAATAGTATCATCAATAGTAATTATTTTATCTCCCGAAAGAATGCCCAATGCTTCAGATGGCCCGCCTGAAATGGGCGTAACCACCACTATGGTATCTTTTACAATGTAAAACTCAATGCCAATGCCTTCAAATTTTCCTTCCAGCGATTCTTTTACGCCTTTCAATTCTGACTGAGCTATATAAAATGAATGGGGGTCTAAATCAACTAAGAATTTATCTAACGCTTTGTCTAAAACCTCTTTGGCGTTTACATCATCTACATATTTTACGTTAATGAGATTCAGAATTTCATCTAACTTGCCAAAAGTGTTTTTTTCTCCCAAGGGGCGTTTGTTCCATGTAGTGTCGCGCAATTTAAAGCCCAATTGCATTCCTATGATTAATACCAATGCCAGCAAAACGGGCATTAAAAAATTATACTTCTTCTTCGTTTCCATAAAATGTGTCGCAAGTTAACAAATCGTTTTATTTGCGGGCAGAAAAACGAAATGTTATGACTAATTTTAACCGCATTGAATTTAAGAAACTACCATGAATATTCTAATTGCCGATAGCGGTGCCACCAAAACCCACTGGGAATTGATAAATACCGAAACAAGCAACGCCCAGACTTTCTATACCAAAGGTATCAGCCCGTTTTATATGAACGAGACCGATATTGTTGATTTGCTGAAAAATGAATTAAACGATTTTGCCGCGGTAAAAAATATTTATTTCTACGGAACAGGCTGTTCGCAAAAAGATAAAATTCAAATTGTACAAAATGCATTAAACACTTTTTTTCAGGCTGAAAAAATTTATGTTGAGCACGATTTACTGGCAGCGGCAAAAGCTACCTGTAAAAACAATAAAGGCATTACCTGCATATTAGGCACAGGCTCTAACTCTTGTTTATACAATGGCAAAGATATTACTGACAATATTCCTTCGCTTGGTTTTTTGTTGGGCGATGAAGGCAGTGGCGCATGGTTTGGCAGAAAATTGTTGCAGGCATATTTTTATCGCGAACTGCCACAAGATTTACATGCCGCTTTCAGCAAAAAATACCCTTTCACAAAAGATGAGATACTGAACGGCATTTATGGCGTGAAGAACCCCAATAGCGTAGTAGCAACCTACATGCCTTTCCTTTCAGAAAACAACAAGCATGTATTTATCAGGCAATTGCTTCGCCTGGGTTTTGATGAGTTTATTTCGAGAACCATAGTGAAATATGAAAATCACAAGCAACTTCCAATTCATTTTATCGGTTCTGTAGCATTTTTAAATAAAGATGTGCTGAATGAGTCTTTAAATAATTTCAGCCTGAGTATTGGTGAAATTTTGAAAAGCCCTATGGAAGGATTAATCGCTTACCATCTTGAAAACTTAAATAATGATTAAACTAACCGAACAAGAGTCTTATTATAGTAATCTTGAAAATAAAAGCACACACGAGCTTCTGAAAGCTATGAATAAAGAAGACCAGGCTGTGCCACTTGCCATAAAAGCTGTTATTCCTGAAATTGAAAAACTGGTAGATGTTATAACAGATAAAATGCTGTCGGGCGGCAGGCTGTTTTATATTGGTGCAGGTACCAGCGGCAGGCTGGGCATTGTAGATGCTTCTGAATGCCCGCCAACTTTTGGTGTGCCGCAGGGAATGGTTATAGGAATTATTGCAGGTGGCGACAAAGCGATTCGCAAAGCGGTAGAATTTGCTGAAGACGACAGGGCTCAGGGCTGGATTGATTTGCAGGAACACCGGGTAAACAGTAAAGATGTAGTGATAGGCATTGCTGCTTCGGGCACAACACCTTATGTTACAGGCGCGTTGCAAAACGCACAAACCCATAATATTATTACAGGTTGTATTACCTGTAATCCCGGTGCACCGGTAACAGAGGTGGCAGATTATCCTGTTGTTGCGGCAGTAGGCGCTGAATTTATAACAGGAAGCACCAGGCTTAAATCGGGTACTGCTCAAAAATTGATTCTGAATATGATAAGCACCAGTGTAATGATAAAGCTAGGCAGGGTGAAAAACAACCGCATGGTTGACATGCAACTGAGCAATGATAAATTAATAGACAGAGGCACTAAAATGGTGATGGATAATCTTCATATTTCTTATGAAGAGGCACAAAAACTGCTTTTAAAGTATGGCAGTGTGAGGAAGGCTACAGCGCAAGATAATAAACAGTGAAACCCTTTAAATCACTTTCTTATAGTTGAAATTCAGATGTGTAAAAGCAATATTCATAGTTAAATATTGTTCCTTTTAGTGCATTCGCGCGGTTGCGGATATCTTTTTTTCATAGGTCAATTTTTACAGTTCAACGCCAAATAGCGCAGGTTCAACGAAAATAACAGGCTACATATCAGACAGGACGTACAAAACGGTACACAAAACATTTAAATCTGTCAATTATGTTAACCCAACAACAAAAAATTGAGAAAAAGACATCAGGCATTAAACACACTGTATTCATGTGTGTATTATTCAGCCTGTTACTGTTCAGCCAGGTATTAATGGCGCAAACCACAGGCGACTACCGAAGTGTCGCTACAGGCAACTGGGACGCTTTAGCTGTATGGCAACGTTATAATGGCGTTTCCTGGTTAACACCAACCGCGCCTCAAGGCTATCCGGGCCAAAATACCGGCACCGGGGTTGTAACCATTCAAAGCGGCCATACACTTACGCTGAATGCAAGCCCCGCGCATCTCCTGGGCTCACTGGTAGTTGAAGGAAGCTACACTACTACAAATAATACAAGAACAATTACTATAGCCGGTGATTTAACAATTGCTGCTAATGCGTCTTTCAATTTAAGCAGAAGCAGAATTACCGTTAATGGCGCTACAAATGTAAGTGGCACATTGTCTGATGATAATAATGATGGCTGGGCGGTGTTTGTTGGCACTTTTACAGTTAATAATAACGGTAATTTCTCTCCAACAACCAGTTCAGCATTCACCTTTAGAGGTGGTATTGTAAACAACGGTACTTTCAATAAAACAGGAACGGGATTGGTAACATTCGATACCAATAACCAGTCTATTAGCGGAAGTAACCCGGTAACTATGAACAATCAAATAAGTGTTACCAGTATTACACTGCAAAATAATTTAGCCGAGCTGAACTTAACCAGAGCTGTAGCAAGCCAGATTACCGGCAACGGCACATTTGTTCAAGGTGAAAACGCTATAATCTATACAATTGGCACAAGCTTCGACATAAGCACATTTGATTGTTCTACAAATACCAATACCGTTGTGTTTAACAGAAATAATACACAAACTATTCCCGGCATAATTTTCCATAACCTGATTTTAACTAATGGAAACACAAAAACTTTAGGCGCGGGTGTAATTGTAAATAACGATTTCGTTTTAGATAATGGCACAACATTTAATCCTTCCACACATAACTTTACGGTAAACGGCAATTCAATTATTACAGGAAGAATAAATGATAATAATGCAGCAGGTGTTTCTACCTTTCAGAATGTTAATCTGTCTCAGGGTTCTATGAATGGTACTGCCACAAGTGTTATTGTTGTGAATGGCGAATTATCTGTGCCTACTTCAAATGGCACTATCGGAGCAGGTATTGTTACGGTAAACGGGGTTACCAGTATTCCACCGGGAAGAACCTTAACATTAAATAATAATACAGGGGTGAAAACATTTGCAGGCTCAATAACTAATAATGGCACATGGATATCTACAACTATAACTACAGCATCGAACCTGATATTGCAAAACGGATTTGTTAATAATTCCGTAACGAATGCAGCTTTTGGCGCGGCTACTTTTAATACTAACAGCCAATCGCTGGCGGGTACAGGCAGCTTTACATTTGCAAACCCGGTAATAGTATCAGGCGCAATTACTTTAACTAATAACAGTTCGCATATTAACGGTGTAACCATAAATGGTACATTAAGCGGCACAGAAGCCGGTTCTACTTATGCCAATGCTGCCAACAGGGTAACATATTACCAGTCAACAACGGCAGCAACACAGCCTATGCAAACGGGTGCTATAGACGCATCGGCAGCCGGAAATACTTTTCATTACAGCAGAAATACAACGGCTACCGTAAAACCTGCAACCTATAATCACTTAATTATTTCAGGAGGTAATACCAAAACTTCAGGAGGTAATGTAACAGTGAACGGAGATTTTACACATTCGGCAGGAACATTCAACCCGTCAGGTTTTGATTTTACCGTAAATGGAAATAGTACTGTTTCAGCAACAATTAATGATAATAATGCTGCGGGTACTGTGAATTTTGAAAATGTAAATCTTTCAGGCGGAACAATTACCGGTTCAGCAACCGGTACGGTAAATATTAATGGAAACTTATCAATAGCCACAGGCAATGGCACTATCGGGCAGGTTAACTTAACAGTAAATGGTACAACAAGCATTTCAGCAAGCAGGACTTTAAACTTAAACAACAACACAGGTGTAAAAACTTTTGCAGGAGCAATTACCAATAACGGCACATGGACATCTACTACTATTTCCACCGCTTCTAATTTAGTTTTGCAAAACGGCTTCACCAATAATTCAGCTACTAATGCTGCGATAGGTGCAGCAACATTCAGCGCTAATAATCAGCAGCTTTCCGGAACGGGTAGTTTTACATTTTCTCAACCTGTAATAATATCAGGAGCTATTACACTTACCAATAACACATCGCATGTAAATGGCGTAACCTTTAATAATACCTTAAACGGAAGTGAGGCAGGCGCTACCTATGCTAATGCGGCTAACAGGGTAACCTACTATAATGCCAACGTAGCGGCTACACAACCAATGCAAACAGGCGCTATTGACGCGGCTGCGATTGGCAATACTTTTCATTATAACAGAAACACAACGGCTACTGTTAAGCCAGCCACTTACCATAACCTTATCATATCAGGAGGTAATACTAAAACATTAGGGGGTAATACCATTGTGAATGGCGACTTTACTCATTCGGCAGGTACTTTTAACCCAACCTCTTATAGCTTTACTGTAAGTGGTAACACTATTGTGTCTGCAACAATAAGTGATAATAATGCCGCAGGTACTTTGAATTTTGAAAATGTAAATCTTTCAGGCGGAACAATTACCGGTTCAGCAACCGGTACGGTAAATATTAATGGAAACTTATCAATAGCCACAGGCAATGGCACTATCGGGCAGGTTAACTTAACAGTAAATGGTACAACAAGCATTTCAGCAAGCAGGACTTTAAACTTAAACAACAACACAGGTGTAAAAACTTTTGCAGGAGCAATTACCAATAACGGCACATGGACATCTACTACTATTTCCACCGCTTCTAATTTAGTTTTGCAAAACGGCTTCACCAATAATTCAGCTACCAATGCTGCAATAGGTGCAGCAACATTCAGCGCTAATAATCAGCAGCTTTCCGGAACGGGCAGTTTTACATTTTCTCAACCTGTAGTAATATCAGGCGCAATTACTTTAACTAATAACAGCTCTCATGTAAATGGTGTAACCTTTAATAATACTATTAACGGTACGGTTGCAGGTTCAACTTTAGCCAATGGTGCAGGAAGCATAATTATTTATCAGCCTAACGCTGTAACTATGCCTATGGCAACAGGAACTTTAGATGGCTCTGCTTCAGGAAATACTTTCAGGTATAACAGAAACAATGCTCAAACTATTAAACCGGCTACTTATGCCAATTTGAGCATATTGAATGGTAATACCAAATCTTTATCAGGCACTACTAATGTAACAGGTAATTTAAACATAGCCAATGCTACAACATTAGATGTAACTGCTTCTAATTATGCTTTATCTGTTGGCGGTAACTGGAGCAACGCAGGCACATTTGCTGCAAGAAATGGTACTGTAACTTTTAGCGGCAGCACTTCACAAACAATAACACCTAATACCAGCGGCTTCTATAATGTTGTGTTTAATAATACTGCACCGGGCGCTAATGCAATAACACTGGCTAATGATGTAACTATCACTAACCAATGCACCATGACCGATGGTGTTATTAATACAAGCGGCAGCAAATTAATTTTAACTAACACAACAGCAGCCAATCTTTCAGGATTCGGCAATGCAAGTTATGTAAGCGGAAATTTAAGAAGATACATTGCCAATAATACTTCAACTTATGCCTTTCCTGTAGGAAATAATACTAACTACTACAGAGCAGATATTAAAAACAACAACCTGAATGGTATAACTTATATTGATGCAAACTATTCAAACTTAGACAGGCATGACGATGCTGATATGAATGTTAATGATGGCGTAGAATTAACTTATATCTCTGTTGCTTCAAACATGTGGACGATAGACCCTAATACCACGCCTTCATCGGGTTCTTACGATATCTACCTATACACCGGAAATATTTCAGGATTAAGCAATAATGAGTTTTCAGTAATAAAACGCCCTACAGGCTCTCCTGATGCAACTGCCTGGACTACTGGTGGCGGTACAATTAATGGTGCCGGTGGTGATGGCAGAAAAGTAGCTGACGGCTATGCACTAAGAATGGGCTTGACTTCTTTCTCTGAATTTGGAATCGGCAGCACACAAGCAGGAAATCCTTTACCAATTCAATTAGTTTCTTTCACAGCTAAATTAAACAGAAGCGGGTTGGTAGAGTTAACCTGGGTAACTGCCACTGAAGTAAATAACGATTTCTTTAGCGTAGAAAGAAGTATTGACGGAATTAACTTTGAAGAGATTTTACAGGTAAAAGGCGCGGGCAATACCAACAGAACACTTTCTTATAAAGCAGTTGATGGTAACCCATTAACAGGTGTATCTTACTACAAGCTGAAACAAACCGATTACGATGGCACGTTCACTTATTCTAATGTTGTTTCAGTTACTAATAATGGCATAGCGACAAGTGTACCCGCTAATGTAAACTGGACAGTATTTCCTAACCCGGCTTTTGCAGGAGGCCTAATGAATGTTACAGCAGATGGCGCAACCAGTAAAATTAAAGTAGCGGTATATGATGCAACTACAGGCAGTATAGTTGCAGAAACTATTTCAGCTAATGAACAGGCCGCTGTTGAATTAAACGAAAATTTAAAATCAGGAATTTACATTGTAAATATTCATGAAGGCGGAAATATTACTTCAAAAAGAATTATTGTTCAGTAAAAAATTGAAGGCAATACTGCCAAGTCTCCAAGGCTTGGCAAGTCTTTTTTTGGAAAAAATACGCTAAACAAATACTCAAGGCTTAGCAAGCCGAGTACACTTCAAATCAGCCGGTTTAGAACCGGTCAGCGAGGGCTGACAGTTTAAAAAAGAATCGGCTCAAACTCAATAGCCAGCGAAAATTTCGCTGGCTATTGGCTTTTATTCAACCCTCACATTTACACTCTTGTCGGAAGCATTTATGCGTTAAAAGAAAATATACAACCTCCATCTCTTTTAGAAGTAAAACTATGTGTTGATACACAAAACATACAAATATTTTACTATGAGAACCACAACTATTTTGAAGCAGATGTTTAACAGGAATTTTTACCTGCTGTTGTTTATTTTGGTGCTAACAACACTAAACCTCAAAGCACAGTCAACAGGCGACTACCGAAGTGCAGCCACAGGAAACTGGAACGCGACAGGGTCATGGCAGCGTTGGAACGGCTCATCGTGGGTGGCGGCAACCAACTATCCCGGGCAGGCAGCCTGCTCATGCGAAGTAACCATCAGAAACGGGCAGTCTGTTACATTAAATGTTAATCCTCCTAACGGAATTTCCCACTTAGTTATAAGCAACGGCTCGCTGATTATAAGCGGTTCCCGAACGCTTAATGTTTCCGGTAATATGACGGTCAATTCAAGCGGCTCGGTTAATTTATCTCAATTAACCCTTGCTGTTGGCGGTAACGTGGCAATAAGCGGTAACGTGAGTGACGACAATGTCAACGGCTCATTAACAATTGGCGGTAGCCTGACGGTTCACGGTTCAGGTGTGCTTGATTTGGAACGTTCGGTCATGACTGTCAGCGGCAATACAACCATCAACGGAGAATTGAGAGACAGCCACCAGAACGGCTCTGCCACGTTTGGGGGTAATTTGACAGTGAGCAGTACAGGGGTTGTAAATTTAGAGCAGGCAGCCATTACTGTCAATGGCGCTACCACAATTAACGGTACATTATCTGATGATAATAATAATGGCTCAGCAATATTTGCAGGCACATTTACCGTTAATAACGGAGGCACTTTTTCTACAGGAAACAATTCAGCATTTACTTTCAGAAACGGTATCGTTAGCAATGGTACTTTCAATAAAACAGGTACAGGCGCAGTTACTTTCAATACCAATAATCAATCTGTCAGTGGCAGCAATGCCATTACCATAAACGGTATTGTAACCGTAACAGGAATTACTGTAACCAACAACAGCGCTAATCTGAATCTGACAAGCACAGACAACAATGCGCTGGCAGGCACAGGTGCCTGGGTTCAGGGCGTTAACAGCGTTTTAAGAATTGCCGCGGCAAGCATTAGTTTAACAGCAGGCGACTGTAGCGCCAACGGTAATACCGTTGTATTTAACAGAAACAATATCCAGACTATTCCGAGCATTACATTTCGCAATCTTGAAGTAACCAACGGCAACACCAAAACACTTGGAGGTAATGTTGCCGTAAACGGAAACTTTACAATCAGTTCGGGAACTTCTTTTAATCCTGC
>CAYSGX010000022.1:10908-15970 GCA_964430605.1 uncultured Chitinophagaceae bacterium | reverse complement strand
AGATGTATCAGATCACTATTTGAATTATGCTTCTTTTGATGTCTATAGAGTGAGACAATATGGAAAAGTGATATACAAGAACATATATCCAAACATTGATTTAGAATTTATTACAAATATTAATACTGATAATCCTGTAAAATTTAATTTTATTTTAAAAAATGGCGCTAATCCTGAATTAATCAAATGGCGTTATTCCGGATCAGAAAATGTAAAAATTATTGATAAAAAAATTGTAATTATTACATCTCACGGAATATTGAAGGAAGAAATACCAGTAAGTTTCATTGAAGAAGAAAATACTGAGGTAGAAGTTTATTACGCAGTTAATAGAGAAAATGTTTTTTCTTTTCGTAGTTCTTTGGTGCTTTCAGAAAGAAACACTTTGATTATAGATCCTACTCCTGAGTTAAGTTGGGGAACATATTTCGGTGGTAGCGGGTTTGATGAAATAAATAAAATATCATACAACAGTTCAAAAGGAATATACATTGGAGGTAATACTGAAAGTGTTGGAAATTTAGCAACGAGCGGGAGTTTTCAAAGTACTTATGCCGGTAGTCAGGATGCCTTTGTTTCAAGATTTTCTAACACAGGAAGCCGCTTATGGACAACATATTATGGTGGGACGTCCATAGAAACAGGTTCCTCGGTTATAGGTGATATTTATGGCAATGTATATGTTACAGGATATACTTTCAGTAATTCAGGAATAAGTACGCCAGGCGCTTACAAAACTAGTTTTAATTCCGGCTTTTATTCAGAAGCGTATTTGGCAAAGTTTGATTCAAGTGGTATAAGGCTTTGGGGAAGTTATTATGGAGGATCAAATGATGATCAGGGTTTGTGTTTGGCATTAAGCCCAAATAATAATTATGTTTATTTAGGTGGCGCTACCAGAAGTTCAAACGGGATAGCTTTCAGCAATTCTCATCAAAGTACTTACGGTGGCGGCACAACTGGAAGTATTCCCAATTTAGATGGTTTTTTTGTCGAATTTAATTCTAATGGGTCAAGTGTTGGTGTTGCAACTTACTACGGGGGATCCGGGTGGGATTATATTTCGGACATGGATGTTGATGCAAGTTGGAATATCTATTTTACAGGATATACCACTAGCACAAACAATATTGCAAGCGCTGGAGCATTTCAAAGCTCTAAAAGTGGTTCAGGAGATGTTTTTGTATCTAGTTTTTCATCTTTAGGAATAAGAAGGTGGGGAACATATTTTGGCGGAAATAACGATGAGGGAAATGCTGTATTGACTGTAGGAAGTTTAGGATACATCTATTTTGGTGGTGTAAACCCAAGTAGTGGGATATCAACAACTGGTGTTCCATTCAGAACTCTCAATGTTGGTTACATTGCTCAATTCTCATCAATGGGGCAAAGACAATGGGTTTCTTATTTTCCCGGTTATGTAAATGATATTGTTGCAGACGGCAATAATACTGTTTTTTTAACTGGCAAAGCCACTTCAAATTCTTTGTTACCGACATTTGATGCCCACAAAAGCACTGCTTCCGGAGAAGATGCTTTCTTAGCAAGCTTTCAGCATTCCAGTGCATACAATTTTGGAACCTATTATGGTGGGTCGGGTGATGATGAAGCCACTAGTATTACTTTAGGAGTTGGAAACAACGAAATATATATTGCAGGAAAACATCCAGTGCAAATGGAATTATTACTACCGGGGCACAGTTTCCCAATCCAAATAGCGGATTCTTGGCAAAATTCTCAAATTGTTCTGTGGCTATTGAAGTAAAAGATACAATACTGAAAATTTGTGAAGGTGCTCCTGTTAATATTTCAACAGACACTACATCAACCATTACATCATATCAATGGCAAGTTGATATTGGAAATGGTTTTGTTAATTTAGTAAACGACACTTTATATTCAAATGTAAATAAAAACACTTTAGGGATTAACAAAATGTTACCATCTCTTGATGGTTTGTTGTACCGTTGTATAGCAAATGGCGCATGTAATTCTGCTGACACTTCGGGAACAACAAAACTCAACCTTGTTAATTATCCGTATATAACAAATAGCAATCTTGCCAATGATACTCAAACAGTATGTACTAATTCTAGTATCGTCCTTAATGTCGAAACAGAACTTACAGGTAATTTTTATACTTGGCAAGCCAATTCTGGGTCGGGGTTTGTAAATATTTCAAATGGTGGCGGTTATTCTGGCGCTTCTACTAATGCTTTGACTATAACATCTATTAACAATGTAAATAATTATACTTTTCGTTGCATTGTTGGAAGCCAATGTTACGAGAATGACACCTCTAATATTACTACCATAATAAGTAAGCCTGCACCGGTTATTACCTCAATTTCGCCTGCTTCGTCTTCAACATTATGTCCGGGAAGTACAATTACTATTACGGGTATTGTAACAGGAGATAGTCTTGTATATGGGTGGAACGTAAATGGTATTTTGTTGTTGTCAGATACATTTCCATACCGTGGTGTAAATACAAATAGTCTTACTGTTGATAACGTTGGTAACTCTGCGACATATAACTTGATTGCAACAAATAGCTGTGGCAGTGTTGTTTCTGCAAATAGAACCTATGCAGCTACTACTTCTGCACCACCACAATTTAATTCGATTACAGATAAAACTATTTATGCTCCAAATTCCACTTTCTTTTCTGTAAGTATATCCCCCGCAAATTATTACACATATACCTGGCAATTGGATAACGGAACCGGATTCACAGATTTGGTGAATGACAGTACTTATTCGTTTACAGTAACTGCCCAAAGTAATAATACTAGATTGAATATATTATCCACTAATGTCAGCATGAATGGCTATTTATACAGATGTATTGTCAGTGATAGTTGTGGTAGAACTGATACCAGCGGCATTGGAACACTGACTATACTCTCCCCAACAGGAATGATAACAACACAGCCACAAGGCGGGCTGATTTGTGTAAACACATCTAAAACTTTTTCCGTCAATGCGAATGTGAGCAGTGCAATGTGCGGTAGTGTTTCGTATCAGTGGCAATGGAATTTTGGAAATGGATTTAGTCCCATTTCTGGCGCAACAAACTCTACATATAATTATACTGGTAATTATCAAGGTAGTAACGGCACTATTAGATGTATTGTTTCCTGTGGGATAGCTAAAGATACTTCAAATGCAGTAACAATTGGAGTGTATGATAGAGTAATAATAAATCAGCAACCGCCTCGTGTTGTTGTGTGTGCAATAAGCCCAATAACATTAACTGCGTCATTTCCTCCTAACGGTGTAACGGGTGGATATAATAACCAATATAGGTGGCAAAGGGGTTTAAATAATTATTATTCTGATGGAACTAATGTTAATGGAGAAACTATATCAGGGTCAAATACTCCTTCATTAACTATTATTAATCCGAGTTTTCTGAATAATGAGGGTAATGTGCCTATAGGGCGTGCTGAGGTTACTGATGGCTGCACAGGTGACAAAGTAATGACTACAACTATTTGGTGGGATACTATCACTATACCAAATGTAACATTTCAACTTCCGAAAAAACACTATTGTGTAGATGATTCTACCTTTAGTTTAAGTGGAGGGATTCCATTAGGCGGAACGTATAGGTTAACATCAAATAATAGTGTTATTACATCATTTAATCCATCACAGAGGGGACCGGGGCAATACATAATAAGCTACCGATATACTGGCAATAACAATTGTTTCAATATTGCATTCGATACAATATTTGTTGGTCCTTCATTTAATTCACCCATAGTTACTCAGGGTGGAAATGATCTTTTTAGCAGTTCATTAAATGGTAATCAATGGTATAGAAATGGAATAATGCTGATAGGAGAGAATAACAATTTTCTAACTGCGGATGAAGACGGGGATTATTACACTATTGTAACAAACAATGGGTGTAGTAAGATGTCAAATTCAGTAAGCATTACTGTTGATGTAAGTATAAATGAATTTAAAAATAATGATGACTGGGTGCATTTATATCCAAATCCTGTTGATAAACTTATATATTTATCAAGTTCAACACCTGAAATAAAAGAAATTGCAATATATAATCCTTTAGGTGCGATTGTATTTCAACAAAAGCATTCATCTATGGTTTTGGACATCAGTAATCTTGCCGGAGGAAGCTATATTGTTGTAATTAATTGTGAGAAATTCATTGTCAGAAAGCGTATAGTCAAGATTTGAACAAATTGTTTCAATGACAAACTTTCAGGTTTAAACCAAACTGGTCTTAGCGGATGCTAAGACCAGATTTAGCAAATTCAACATCTAACTATAGTAAGGAACTGTTACCAATAATAAACTATTGCTGTTTTTGAGTAAACTATTGAGAAATGAAAATTACATTAACTGTTAAAGAAAATAAAGCATCGTTGCTTTTAGCGTTTCTGAAAACATTGGGATATGTAAAAATTGAAGAAGAGCAGGAATTGTTTATTCCAGAATGGCATAAAGAATTAGTGAGAAAAAGAATCAGCGAAACACCCATTTCCAAATATAAAAGCCGGAATACGCTTTCGGAAAAATTCAGCAGTAAGAAGTAATGCCTTTTTCATTCCAATAATCAGATAATATCTCATATCCAACTTCTAACCTCACAACTTCCAATTGTAAATCAACGGTTAACCAAATTGTTAAATTTTCACAAATAAAAAGATTTTTAAAGGAAACTTTAAACATATCTTGCGTTTCCAAAGTTTTTAAAGTTACCTTTGCTCCTGCAAATGGAAACACAGGAAAAAGTTTATTCTAAAGCTGAAGAGCTTTTTATGAAATACGGTGTGCGCAGCATCAGCATGGACGATATTGCCCGCGAACTCGGCATGTCGAAAAAAACGCTTTATACTGTTGCTGAAAATAAAGAAGACCTGATTCTAAAAACCCTCGAAAACCACTTTGAACGCGAAAAAGGATTTTGCTGTCAACTGACGAACAATACAACTCACGCTATTGAAGAAATGTTACTGTTGGCAAAGCATTTAACCGAAAACATGCGCGACACGAATCATGCTGTACTGTTCGAGTTGAAAAAATATTA
>CAYSGX010000022.1:729-10898 GCA_964430605.1 uncultured Chitinophagaceae bacterium | reverse complement strand
TATCCTAAAGCGTTTCAGTTAGTTGATGAATACAAGAACAGTTTTATTTACGAAAACATTTTAAACAATATCAGAAAGGGCATTAAGCAGGGCTTATACCGCAAAGATTTTAAGCCCGAAATGATAGCCCGCTTTTACACCGCCAAGTTCGATATGTTTGTCAACCCCGCTTATGATTTGTTCAAAGAATTTTCGTTCAGCGATATCAACCGCGAAAGCATTCTTTACCACATCAGGGGCATCGCTTCCGAAAAAGGACTTGAATATTTACATGAAAACCTTAAAAAAATAAAATGAAACCATTCGTTATACTTTTCATTTCATTGCTTGTTGTAAAGCAAAGCGTCATGGCGCAGATTGACGCTTCAAATGTTTTAAAACTGACATTGGAAGATGTTCAGAAATTAACTTTAGATTTTAATGTAACGGCAAAAAATTCAAGGCTTAACACTGAAATTGCCAAGAAACGTTCATTGGAAATTCTTACCACAGGTTTACCGCAAATCTCAGGCGGGATAAATTATCAACATAATTATAAGCAACAAAAAAGTATTATACCCGCAGGCGCGTTCTCCCCCGATGAATTAGAAGTAACTTTTGTAAATCCGTTTCAAGGCATTGCATCTTTAGAATTACAACAGCTGTTAGTAGACGGCAGGTATTTTCTCGGGCTGAAAGCCAATAAAGCAATTATGGCTGTAGCTGAACAACAAGGACAACTTACAGAAATAAACCTGAAATCAACGGTTGCTGTCCATTACATAAATGCTTTAGTGGCAAGAGAAGCAAATAATATTCTTAAAGAAAGCTATAATATTATTGCTAAATCATTAAGCGATTTGGAAGCAATTTATGAGCAGGGCTTGGTTGAAGATATTGAGGTTGATAGAGTAAGACTTAGAAAATATACGTTAGAATCTCAGATTAATACCACAGCGGTAAATGCCGGCTTATTGGAAAGCGTTATAAAATATAATGCGGGCATTCCTGAATCACAACCTATTGAATTAATTACCAAAGTAGAAGATTTACTTCTTGTCAATGAAGAAGAAATTGAAAATGATGTCCGGTCATTCAGTTCAAAAAACAGGATAGAGCATAAATTATTATTGACACAGCACGAACTAAGAGGTTATGATAAAAAGCAATTTGCTTTAGGATATGCACCCGGTCTTTATGGCTCGGTTTCTTATGGCGCAAATGCTTTTGGACAGGAAGCCAACCTGCTTCAAAAAAAATGGTTCGGTTTCGGTTCAGTCGGAGTAAGTTTACAGATTCCTATTTTCGACAGCTACAAGAAAGGCGCTCAATATCAGCAAAAAAAGTTAGAGCAAGAGCAAGCATATAATTCATTAAAAGACTTTGAAGGGGCGGCTGCCATAGATGTAAAAAATAACTATTCTGTTTATGTTACTTCGCTTGCTAACTACAAAACACGAAAACAAAATTTTGAGTTAGCGCAAAAAATATACGAAAAGACGGATATTAAATACAAAAGCGGGGTAGGCAGCAGTGTAGAACTTGCTCAGGCAGATGGTGGATTAGCTGAAGAAAGAGGTCAATACATAAGCGCAATCGGCAACTTACTTATTTCAAAAATTAACTTAGACAAAGCTCTCGGAAAAATTAAATAACAGGAACAATAAATAAAAACAATGACAACCGAAAATCGCATATCGAAAAGTCGCATATTCCGAATTATAAATCACAAACCCATGAAATACTTATCTATCCTTACAATAGTTGTGCTGCTCGCTTCGTGCGCCAGCAAAAACGAATCTTCAAAAGATTTAAGCGCAAAGAAAAAACAGCTTTCCGAATATAAGGCCAAAGCCAAAGAACTTGCTGCTGCAATCGGAAAATTAGAACAGGAAATTGCCGTTTCAGACACCTCATTTAAAACAGAGCAAAAAGCCCGGCTGATTACCGTTGCCGAAATTCAGAAGCAAGACTTTAAACATTTTATCGAAGTGCAGGGAACGCTTGATGCTTCTGAAAACATTACCGCTTTAAGCCAAACGCCCGGAGTAGTTACGGCTATTTATGTAAAAGAAGGCGACCACGTTTCCAAAGGACAGTTGCTTGCCATCACGGAAACTACCAATTCCATGCAAACCGGTATTCAGGCGTTACAAACACAATTAGATTTAGCCACTACAGTATTTGAAAAACAACAACGTTTGTGGGCGCAAAAAATAGGAAGCGAAATACAGTTTTTGCAGGCAAAGGCAAATAAAGAATCTTTGGAAAAACAAATGACTGCGCAACTGACACAACTTGAAATGACAAAAATTAAAGCGCCCGTTAGCGGAATAGTAGATGAAGTGCGCCTGAAAGTAGGCGATATGGCAGCGCCTTCTGCGCTAATGCCCGGCATTCGCATTGTAAACAGCAGCAACCTGAAAATTAAAGCCCGGCTTTCTGATACCGAATTTGGAAAGATTAAGCAAGGCGATAAGGTGCAGATTGAGTTTCCCAATACCGGAAAAGTGATTGACGAAAAAGTAGGTTACGTGCAGCGTACCATTGATTCGCGCACAAGAACATTTGTGGTGGAAGTGAATTTAGACAACAGCAGCAACCAGTATGCCGCCAATATGTTAGCGAAACTGAAAATCAATGATGTTACCATGAAAGATGTGGTAGTAGTCCCTTCGAATATTATTCAGAAAAGCGCGGAAGGGCTTTATGTGCTGGTAGCTGAAAATAATCAGGGTGCGAAAACGACAAAAAGAAAACCCGTAAAAACCGGAATAGATTATAACGGTCAAACCGTAATTACGGAAGGCTTGACAACAGGTGACAACATCATCACTTTCGGCTACAGCGAACTGGTGGACGGACAACGAATTGATTATTGAAGTTACAGACTTGCCAAGTCTCAAAGACTTGGTAAGTCTTAGATAAAAATACGGAAAGCCAAGTCCCCCTTTGCGTTGGTTTTGTGTGTGAGGGAAGGGGGTTAGGGGGATGATGAATTTACAATTTGAAAAACCAAATGGACATTGTAAAATATAACCAATCAGCTTGGAACAATTACGTTGAACAGAAAAACCGTTGGACAATTCCTGTTTCTGAACAAGAAATAGAAAATGCTGCAAACGGAAACTGGTCTGTTGTTTTAACGCCTGCAAAGGCAGTTCCTCATAATTGGTTTCCTAATCTGAAAGGTTTGAAAATATTGGGGCTTGCATCGGGTGGCGGACAGCAGGGAGCAATCTTAGCCGCAGCAGGAGCAGACGTTACTATTTTCGACAATTCCGAAAAGCAGTTGCAGCAGGATAGAATATTAAGCGACAAATTCAGATTGAATATTAAAACCGTTCAGGGCGATATGCGCAATCTTTCGCTGTTTGCAGACAATTCCTTCGACCTGATTTTTAATCCTTGCTCAATATTATTTGTTGACGATATTAAATCGGTTTGGAAAGAGTGTTTCAGAGTTTTGAAGCCCAACGGAATTTTAATGACAGGTTTGGTTAACCCCATTTCATTTCAATTAGAAGAAACGGAAGAAAGTTTTAAGTTGGTTTACAAGCAACCGTTTTCAGACCTGCATTCACTTTCAGAAGAAAAATTAGAATCGCTGAAAAAGAATAAAGAAGCATTGACATTCGGACACAGCTTAACAGACCAGATTGGCGGACAATTAGAAGCAGGATTTTTAATTACTGCCATGTATGAAGATGATTGGAATGGCGAAAACAAAATGGATGTATTTTTTCCTGCATTTATAGCAACAAGAGCAGTAAAACGACAATAATATGAGATTAGGAATTAGAAAATATAGCACGCTGATTGATTATGATACTTATGATATTCAAAATCTTAATTAATCATAAAAACCATAACACATCAGCGTTCCATCATAAATTAAACAACACAAAAAATGAAAGCCGAAAACCTCAAAGAATTAAGTTTCACCAGTTGGTGCATCAATAATATCACGAGCATCTATGTGTTCACGGTGCTGATTACCATTGCAGGCTTGTTCATATATCGCAGCTTGCCGAAAGAGCTGTTTCCCGATGTGGTAGTACCTACCATTTCGGTAGTTACTATTTATCCCGGGGCAACGCCTGCCGATATTGAAAACCTTATTACAAAGCCATTGGAAAAACAGGTAAAAAGCCTGAATGGCGTGAAGAAAATCACAAGCAATTCCATGAGTGATGTTTCCATTATCGTTGTCGAATTTTCCACCAATCTCGACCCCGCGCAATGTAAGCAGAAAGTAAGCGATGCGGTGGACAATGGCAAAAAAGATTTACCCACCGACCTTGACAACGACCCGCAGATTAAAGAATTTGATATAAATGAACAACCCATTATGAACATAAATCTGGCAGGCGATTTGCCGCTCGACCAGATTAAAAAATATGCCGAAGACCTGCAGGACAGAATTGAAAGCATGAAAGAAATTACCCGCGTGGATATTGTGGGCGGATTAGAACGCGAAGTGCAGATTAATGTTGATTTATACAGAATGACTGCTACAGGAATTTCTTTCATGGATATTGAAAATGCGGTATCGAGAAGCAACAGGAATATTTCCGCAGGCGAAATAAGAGTGGGCGAAATGCGCAGAAACATGCGCATTACAGGCGAATTTAAAGACCCGAAAGAAATTGGTGAAATAGTGGTGCGCTCGTTTACCGGCAATCCTGTTTTTCTGAAAGACATAGCAACTATCGAGGACGGTTATAAAGAAAAGCAGGACTTTGCGCAATTAGACGGCAAGCCGGTGGTTACGTTAAACGTAATTAAACGAAGCGGGGAAAACCTGATTGAATCAACCGACCAGATTTATGAAATATTATCCGAGTATGAAGCTAAAAAATTCCCGCAGGGACTAACCGTAAAAGTAACAGGCGATACCTCTGACAATACCCGTATTCAACTGCATGAACTGATTAATACAGTGATACTCGGCTTCACCTTTGTAGTATTTATCCTCATGTTTTTCATGGGTTTCAGCAATGCTTTTTTCGTAGGCTTATCTGTACCACTGGCAACGCTGGCAGCTTTTCTCTTTATGCCCGGGTTGGGTATGACCATGAACGTAATGGTATTGTTCTCGTTGCTGCTGGCATTGGGAATAATTGTGGACGATGCCATTGTGGTAATAGAAAATACACACCGCATTTTCAACAAGTATATTTTCGACATTAAGCAATCGGCAAAGTATGCGGCAGGCGAAGTTTTTATTCCCGTTTTAGCCGGAACGCTCACCACGCTTGCCCCGTTTTTTCCATTATTGTTTTGGCCCGGAATTGTGGGCAAGTTCATGAAAAACCTTCCGCTTACATTAATTATTACATTAACCGCGTCATTGTTCGTTGCATTTGTAATGAACCCGGTTTTTGCCGTTACCTTCATGAAAAAAGACGACCCCAATGCGAAATCATCATTGAAAGATTATAAGTGGGGATTCATTGTATTCGGAATTATTGCGCTGTCAGGCTATATCACCGGTTCACCGGGCATCGGCAATTTTTCAGTGTTCTGTATTTTACTTATTTTATCATATCACTTTATATTCTTCCGCGCTATTCAGGTATGGCAGCAAAAAATATGGATTAAAGTAACCGATACTTACCGTAAAATTTTGCGGCAGTTTATCAAAGGGTATCGCCCCGTTTGGATTCCGTTAGCCTCTGTAGGGTTGTTAATTGCAAGCTGGGCTTTTTATTTGTCAACCAATCCGCAGGTAGAATTTTTTCCGAGCGGCAACCCCAATTTCGTTTATGTATATGTAAAGCTGCCTATGGGAACTGACGCTACCGTTACCGATTCATTAACACGAATTGTTGAAGAGCGGGTTTATAATGTAATCGGAAAAAATAATCCCGATGTAACATCTGTAATATCGAACGTGGGCTTGGGCGCGGGCGACCCGCAAAATCCCGATAAGGTGGCAACGCCTTATAAAAGCAAAGTTACCGTTGCCTTTAAAAAATATGCCGACAGGCAAATGCCCGAAACTAATATCTGGCTGAATAAAGTGCGCGAAGAATTTAAAACCGGCATTACAGGTGCGGAAATTTCTGTTGAACCGGAGCGTAACGGGCCGCCCGTAGGCAAGCCCATCAATATTGAAATAAGTGGCGATGATTACGATGTGCTGGCAAAACTCTCTACCAACTTGAAACTGAAAATCAATGAGGCAGGCATTGCAGGTATTGATGAACTGAAAAGCGATTTACAAATAAGCAAACCCGAAATTATTGTTGATTTAGACCGTGAAAAAATGGAGCGTGAAGGCATTTCGCTGGCGCAGGTGGCTGTGGAATTGCGCACAGCTTTGTTCGGCAAAGAAGTTTCAAAATTCCGTGATGCCGATGATGATGCGCCTATTCAGTTGCGCCTTCGTGCGGAAGACCGCCAAAAAGTAGAACAACTGATGAATGTAAACATTTCATATATGGACATGGGTATCGGCACATTCCGCCAGATTCCCGTTTCAGCCATTGCTACTGTTCGTTACGATAATGCCATTAGTGTCATTAATCGTAAAAATCAGAAGCGCGTGGTTACGTTGAGCAGCGATTTGGCAGACGGAAAAAGCGCAAACGAAGTGCTTCCTGAAATTGAAGACGTACTTGCTTCTGTCAATTTTCCCGAAGGTTACGAAGCGAAAATGACGGGTGAGCAGGAACAGCAGGAAGAAACAAGCAGCTTTCTTGGCATGGCTTTCGGCTTGGCGTTAGCGCTGATGCTGCTCATTATGGTTGCACAGTTTAACAGCGTGGTGAAACCCATGATTATTTTCACCACCGTTGCTTTTTCGTTAATTGGTGTGGCATTGGGCTTTGCTTTCACGGGAATGAAACTCAGCGTGGTTATGACAGGTGTGGGCGTATTCGCTTTGGCGGGTATTGTTATCAGAAACGGTATTTTATTGATAGAATTTATTGATGAGTTGCGCCTGCGTGGTGAAAGTGTAGAAGATGCCGTTGTTGACGGAGGAGCAACCAGAATGACTCCTGTTATATTAACCGCATCGGCAGCTATTCTTGGTTTAATTCCTTTAGCTGTTGGTTTAAACATAGATTTTGCAACGCTTTTCAGTGAGTTCAATCCAAAATTCTATCTCGGTGGCGACAACGTAATGTTCTGGGGGCCTTTAGCATGGACAATGGTATTCGGCTTGGTGATGGCAACATTCTTAACCTTATTGGTTGTGCCTGCCATGTATATGTTGGGGTATAAAACGAGAGCGTGGTTCAGGAAGGTGTTGGCTTAGAATTTATGCAGTTTACATTTTGGATATGTGTCTAAAACTTTTCAACTTAGAAAATAATTTGATTGCTTTTATCAACCAAAAAGTAAACTAATGGCAAACACTAAACAACATGCTACTACAGCTGCGTTACTTGGATTGGGTTTAGGACTTTTATTTAATGCTGTTAAACAACAACAACGAATAGACTTGAATCCCGACTATAAATTTGATTGGGGTGAACTTGCATTGTGTGGATTGGGCGGTAGTGCTATCGGGGCAGCAGCTGGAGTATTACCTGATATCATTGAACCTGCTACTAATCCTAATCATCGTAAATTTTTTCATAGCGTTACAACTGGTGCGGTAGTTTCCTATAGTATGATAAAAGCAAACCAAAGTGAATTAACTGAAGAAACTAAAGCTGTCATAAATATTGCAGGAGCAGGTTATCTATCACATTTGTTATTAGATAGCGAGACACCTAAAGGAATACCTTTAATTTAACGTAGCTAAATAAGATTTTGGAGGGTAAATAACTCGCTATTCAGGATTTGCAAATCTCGAACCTAAGAGCTAAGGATTTGTAATCATTAAAAATAAGACTTACTAAGTTTTTAAAACTTAGCAAGTCTGCGGGTATGAGGGAAAGCTATTTTAGGACAAGACAACCTCACTAAAAAGGTTCTTCTATATAAAAAGCCCCATAGAACGAAAATTCTACGGGGCTTTTTGTTTTGCAAAACGCTAATGTTTAAGCATCTTCTTCAGGTAATTGAGAAGGAGATTGTGCCACGGTGGTTGTAGCAGTTACAACATTTGCTCCTTCCTGCGGTTTTGTTTCATTCGATTCAAGCGTGGCAGGCCCTGTAGGAATCGGGTCTGCGATATGATGAATTTCATAAGGGCGCTTGCCTAAAATTCTTTCTAAATCATCGCGGTAAATAATCTCTTTCTCCAATAATTCCTGCGCAATAGCTTCTAACTGCTCCAACTTTGACCTTAATAGTTTCAAGGTTCTTTGATAAGCGCCATCTATTAATGCTTTTACTTCAATATCAATTAAATGAGCTGTTTCTTCAGAATAAGGCCTTTTTGAAGTGTATTCAGCATTAGGATCGTAATAAGAAACATTACCAATTTTCTCGTTCATACCATAAATGGCTATCATGCTGTAAGCAATTTTAGTAATGCGCTCTAAATCGTTTTGCGCTCCTGTTGTTATTCTGCCAAAAGTAATTTCTTCCGCGGCTCTTCCGCCAAGTGTCATGCAAATGCCGTCCATTAATTGTTCGGTGCTGTACAAGTATTGCTCTTTCGGCAAATATTGCGCATAGCCTAATGCAGCCACGCCTCTTGGCACTATAGATACTTTCACCAAAGGGTCGGCATATTCTAAAAACCAACCGCATATTGCGTGCCCGGCTTCGTGATAAGCCACTACTTTTTTCTCTTCAGGCGAAATGATTTTGTTTTTCTTTTCTAAACCGCCAATCACCCTGTCTATGGCATCGTTGAAATCTTTCATTTCAACTTTTTCTTTATTTCTTCTGGCAGCAATTAAAGCCGCTTCGTTGCAAACGTTGGCAATTTCAGCGCCTGCAAAGCCGGGCGTTTGAGCCGAAAGTTTTTCAGCGCTAATATCATCACCGGTTTTAATTGGTTTCAGATGCACTTTAAAAATCTGTTCCCTGCCTTTCAAATCGGGCTTGTCAATAGTAATCATTCTATCGAAACGCCCCGGGCGCAGCAACGCGCTGTCTAAAATATCAGGTCGGTTGGTAGCGGCAACCAATATTACTCCTTTTTCACTGCTGAAACCATCCATTTCTACCAATAGCTGGTTCAAAGTATTTTCACGCTCATCGTTACCCGAAATAAGCGTTTTACCGCGCGCGCGACCTATTGCATCTATCTCATCTATAAAAATGATACAAGGCGCTTTTTCCCTGGCTTGTTTAAACAAATCTCTAACGCGCGATGCACCCACACCCACAAACATTTCTACGAAATCTGAACCTGAAATAGAAAAGAACGGTACTTGCGCTTCACCCGCAACGGCTTTAGCCATAAGGGTTTTTCCCGTTCCCGGAGGGCCTACTAATAAAACTCCTTTTGGAATTTTTCCACCTAAGGAAGTATATTTTTTAGGGTTTTTCAGAAAATCTACCACTTCCATTACCTCTTCTTTGGCTTCATCTAAACCGGCCACATCTTTAAAGGTGATATTCACTTTTCCATCGCCATCAAATAAGGTAGCTTTCGATTTTCCGATACTGAATATTTGTCCGCCCGGACCACCCGCACCACCACTTACTCTGCGCATAATAAAAATCCAAACCGCCACTAAAATTACTATTGGCAGCAACCAGCCAATTAAATCGCGTTTCCAATCTTTACGTGTTTCGTAATTAATGCCAATATTTTGTTCGGACGCAAAGTCTTTTTGAGCTTCTTTCATGTTAGCTTCAAAAGCATCTACCGAGCCTATTGTAAAGAAATAATGAGGCCCCGGATTCAGGCTGCCCAAAGAAGTTAGCGAAACATCTTTATGTTCGGGCTTGCTGAGGCTTTCTTTAGTGAGGAAAACCTCAACGGTTTCTTTGTTAATTACCAATACCTTTTCTACATCATGCGTTTTCAGCATGGTAGATTCAAAGGTTTGCCAGTTAATTTCTTTAATAGTATTCTGAAAACTGAAAAACTGAAGGCTCAATAATAAAATGGCTATAATGCCATAAATCCAATAGTAATTAAATTTCGGGCCTTTAGGAATAGGAATTTTTGGCCCGCTGTTTTTCTTTGGCTTGCTTTCTTTCTCGTTATTTGGGGTATTAGGTTGTTGTTCCATCGATGTTTTTAAAAAATTCTTAACTGTTAACTAATTGAAGTGCGTTTTGGTTGCATCGGCCCATAAATCTTCTATTTGATAGAATTCTGTTTTGTG
>CAYSGX010000022.1:0-719 GCA_964430605.1 uncultured Chitinophagaceae bacterium | reverse complement strand
TGGGCTTTAAAAAAATGTGTACCACAACATCTATATAATCAATCAAAACCCATTCCAAGTTGTTCAATCCTTCTTTGTGATAAGCTTTAATTCCCAACTCTTCTTCTACTTTATCCAATACATGCTGGGCAATGGCTCTAAGCTGTACGCCCGCTATCGCATGGCACACTACAAAGCTATCGCAGGCGGCATCTAAATTGTCTGAAAGGTCTAAAGCAACTATCTCTTCCGCTTTTCTGTCTGATAGCGCATCTACTATAACCTCTAATAATTTCGAGCTTTTAGGGGTATTTTTTGGTTTTGTTGCCGACTTTGTTTTTTTTGCCAATGAATTATTATTATTGTTGAATTATTAAGTACCCAAAAATAGGAATTCTTTTGTACAACCGTTTGATAATAGGAAATCACAAACATCATTTAACAAAAACAAACTCTACCAACAGCTATGCTAAAGCGTTTTTAAAAAATAATTTGGTGGCAGAGGGCACTGTCATTATTGCCGATGAACAAACGCAAGGCAGAGGACAATATGGCAACACATGGCTTTCCGCAAAAGGCGAAAACTTAACTTTCAGCCTTATTTTGTTTCCGAAATATTTAAAAGCCACCGAACAATTTTTGTTGAGCCAGACAATTTCTTTAGGCATAGTTCATTATTTAAAAACAAAAACCAGCTTGCCCGTTACCATAAAATGGCCCAACGATATTTTAATTGATAC
>CAYSGX010000021.1:13604-16106 GCA_964430605.1 uncultured Chitinophagaceae bacterium | reverse complement strand
TAACGGTGGTTATTGCTGTGGTGTTCACCTCTTCCCATTCCGAACAGAGAAGTTAAGCCCACATGCGCTGATGGTACTTGGTTTTCCTGGGAGAGTAAGTTGCTGCCGATTATTTTATTTTCAAAACCCTTATTCTTTTTTGAGTAAGGGTTTTTTATTTTGTACAAATAAGATATACAATTTAGGAAAATTTAGAATGCCATACTTTAAGATATATATCTTGACCATTTTGACTTTTTTCTATTCATTAGTAGTTTTAGCATATTATCAAAGACTTTTTGGTGGTAACGGTTTTAGCAGGTTTTGGTAAGTGTCTCACTTTGAAAATATACACTTGATTAAACGAAGTTAAAGTTTTTAACCTTGCACAACATTTTAGTAGAAGTTTGGAAGTGGGGAAAGTTGCCTATAATTATAAGTTTACGAACAGTTTTTCGATGTAACGTTTCTTCCCTTGCATTATGCAAAAATAACTGGCTTTGCATCAATCATTATCAGCCTCTTTTAAACTATAATAACAGTATTTTTGAGTTGGCAACATGCACAAGCGTTTTACGCTATAGCAACAGCAGACGCAGTTTACATTCTTTATCAGCTCTTTGAAAATTTGACAAGCTGTGTCAAGGAGTTTGTGAATCATGTTGGGCAGCCTACGCAACACCTTTCGACAGGCTTTGGGTGACAAATGCGCATTTTCCGAAGAAGTCTTCCTATTAAAAAAGTCTTGCCACATTATCGGCCCCATGTGCCAAATCTATTGAGGTTATAATTTTAATCTATAACTCGTATCAATATTACCCCACCTGACTTTCGCCATGATAAAAATCAAAAACAATTTTCGCCTTTCGGGCATCAAGTATTTCTGTAAGCTGCTCTAAAGAAGCGGCTTTTATTTTCTTCTCCGATTTGAATTTTTTCAGCAAAGCGTTTATTGATTTTTCGCCTATGCCGTCAATATTTTCAAGATTGCTTTTCAGCGAATTGATACTGCGCTTCTGCCTGTGAAAAGTAATGGCAAAACGGTGCGCTTCGTTTCGTAGATACTGCAACACCTTCAGGCTTTCAGATTTTTTGTTGATGTGCAAAGGCACACTATCGCCCGGATAATAAATTTCTTCCAGTTTTTTAGCAATAGATACGATACTTATTTTGCCAACAAGATTAAGTTTTTCAAGAGGCTTTAAAGCCGAGCTCAATTGCCCTTTACCTCCGTCAATTACGATCAGGTCGGGAAGCGGCTCGTTCTCATCGAGCAGCCTTTTATACCTTCTGAATAATACCTCTTCCATAGAAGCAAAATCGTTGGGGCCTTCTACTGTTTTGATATTAAAATGGCGATAATCTTTTTTGGAAGGTTTGGCATTTTTAAACACCACACAAGATGCTACAGGATTAGTGCCTTGAATATTAGAATTGTCGAAACATTCGATATGAAAGGGTAATGACGGCAACCGCAAATCGCTTTTCATTTGTTCTAAAATGCGTTGCTCGCGCGTGAGGTGTCTTTTAGAATCGTTTTCGGCAATATGCTGCGATTTATAATGCAAAGCATTTTTCAAAGCGATATCAATCAGGCCTTTTTTATCGCCTGCTTTTGCTACGGTGAGCAGTATATTTTCGTAAGGTTGTTCAATTTCAAACGGCACAATAATTTCGGGGCTTTCGCTTTTAAACTGCTCGCGCAATTCAATAATGGCATAGCTCAAAATTTCTTCTCGGGTTTCATCCATTTTTTGCTGAATAGAAACCGTTTTGGTGAAAATAATTGCCCCGTTCATCACCTTCAGATAATTGACAAAAAACACATCTTCATTATCGCAAATGGCAAATACATCTACATCGGTAATGCGCTCGTTTACTACCTGCGACTTGCTTTGAAAATCTTCGAGCAAGGCTACTTTCTTGCGGTATTCTTCCGCTTTTTCAAATTCGAGATTAGCGGCATGTCCGTTCATTTTACTTTTGAGGTAAGATACTACCGGAGCAAAATTAGCCCGCAACATATTGCGCACCTGCCGCATGGTTTCATTATAAGCCGGTTGCGATTCATAGCCTACACAAGGCCCTAAACATTTGCCTATATGGTATTCCAAACACAGCTTAAATTTCTTTTCCCGAATACTTTTTTCATTCAGGTTGAGTTTGCAGGTGCGTATATGAAAGATAAGCCGCAATTGCTCCAGCACCATTCTTACCCGCGACACTGAAGGGTAAGGACCTAAATATTCCGAGCCGTCTTCAATTTTTCTTCGGGTTAAAAATATGCGCGGAAAAGGTTCTTTTTTAATACACAGGTAAGGATAGGTTTTGTCATCGCGCAATAAAATATTGTATCGGGGTTTCAGTTGTTTTATCAACTGGTTTTCGAGCAACAGCGCATCATATTGATTTTTAACGATAGTATATTCTATACGCACCGCTTTTCTGGTAAGCAGCAACAGGCGCGAACTCGTTAATTTATTCTGAATAAAATAAGAACTTACCCTGCTTCTTAAATTTTTG
>CAYSGX010000021.1:10064-13594 GCA_964430605.1 uncultured Chitinophagaceae bacterium | reverse complement strand
TGGCCTTGCCTACATAAAGTATCTTGTCTTCCTCGCCAATAAACTTATAAATGCCGGGCTCGTTGGGCAGTGTAGGCTGAAAGGATTTGAAAGTTTCTAAATCCATGTGGACAAAAATAGAGAAAGTTATGTAATGAAAAGGCTTGCGCTAAAACCGCTTATTGCTTTGGAAACAAATCGGCAGGTGTGCGGTTTACTCTATGAAAATGAGGCACCAGAATACCGGTGGCAGCGCCCATTAAATAACCCACCAATACATCTGTAGGGAAATGCTTACCTGCAGCTACCCTGCAAATGGCAGTAATAAGCGGCAATGTGGCAGCGCCCGTCCACACTGCTGGTTTCCATTTTGAAGCAGGGTTGGTATCGGCATAAACTTTTGCAAAAAAGAACGTAGAAGAAGCAGTAAAAGAAGTATGTCCCGAAAAGAAAGAACTGGTGGCATCTCTCTCCTGTTTTTTGTGCAACGGTGCGTCAGGGTTATAGTTGTATGGCCGCTTGCGCTTAAATAATTCTTTGGTAAGATTGGTTAAGCCTGCGTTCAACACTAATGTTTCGGCATAAATTAAAGTTACTCTTCCTGCTTTGTTTCTTACAGGTTTATTAATAAGCAGCAGCGCAGGCAATGCCATTGAAGTAAGCATTAAAACATCGCTGGCAACAGCAATTTTAGTGTTCCAGTTTTTGGTTGCAAAACGATCAACTTTCCAAATACTATTTCTGTCTAAATTATTGATTGTTTCTTCAGAAAGAACGGGCTTGTTTTTCTTTAAAAATAAAGGCGGAATATTAGTGGCAATACCTACGGCAACAACAGGAGCATCTGTTTTCCAGCTTAACCTGTAAACATTTTGCGCCTGTAAAGAGACCGTAAATAATAGAACGGAAAGAAATAACGAAGTGTAAAATTTCATTGCGGGTAATTACTCTATTGTAACGCTTATGCCTCTGTCGCTCAGGGCATCTTTCATGGGCTGTAATTCTTCGAAAGCGCCATTTTTTACAGAAGCTTTCCCCTTGTAGTGAATCAACATGGCACATTGCTCGGCTTGTTCCATGCGATGCCTGCAAATATCCATTAAAGCTTCAATAACCCAATCGAAAGTGTTTACATCATCATTATGCACCACCAACGATTTAATATCAATTAATTGCTCAACGGCATCTACCTGCTCTTTGTGAAAAGTTTGTGTCATGTTGGGAAAAATTTAGGTTGAAGTTATAAAATAAAGAGCTATCAGCCAATTCTGTTTTACAAATTCAACCTGAACGAAACCTTAGTTTTAGAACAAGACACCAAAAGCATATCTGTAACACATTGCCATTATGGATTAAATAGTATGCTTACTTTCGCAGAAAATTGTAATAATTATGAGTTTAGAAATATTGAAAATACGCAGCAATAATGAATGTGAATTGTGTAAATCAAAAAATAATTTAAGCGTGTATGCGCTGCCTCTGCATAGCCAGGGCAACGAAGCCGATTCAATATTTATTTGTGAAAAGTGCCTGTCTCAAATTAATAAGAAAGAAGAATTAGATAGCAACCACTGGAAATGCTTAACCGAAAGCATGTGGAGTGAAGTGCCAGCCGTACAAGTGGTAAGTTGGCGTATGCTGAACAGGCTGAAAGATGAAAGCTGGGCAAGTGAAAGCGTAGAGATGATGTATTTAAGCGATGAGCTGTTAGCATGGGCTAAAGAAACGGGCGACCATGAAAACAGTGGCGGTATAGATTTTCACAGAGATTGTAATGGCGCTATTTTAAACGAAGAAGACACCGTTGTTTTAACTAAATCTTTAGACGTGAAAGGCTCTGCCTTAAATGCAAAAATGGGCACAGTAGTAAAAAACATAAGATTAGTTGCCGATAATACCGAACAAATAGAAGGAAAGATAGAGGGGCAAACCATAATTATCTTAACCAAGTATGTAAGGAAAAAATAAATGCTTTTTACCCAATGTCTTTGAGCAAAAAATCGTCCAGGTATTTTTTACGCTGAAAAATATTTCTTTCGGAATCTTTTACTGTCAATGGGTAATTGATTAGTTATGTATTTTCGCCAACTATTTAAAATAAATAACCGTGGGAGGAAGAAAAGAAAAACTAAAGCGTTTTACCGAATTGTCAACTTTCGATAACGTAATTCAGAATTATGATTTTAAAAATCCTGAACTGAAAAATGCGGCTGGCGAAACATTAGATTTAAAAGGCAAATGGGCTGCCGGTTTTTTTAAAAACAACAATCCCATTGTTTTAGAATTGGCCTGCGGAAAAGGCGATTATTCTTTGGGCTTGGCAAGATTATTTCCGCAGAAAAATTTTATTGGTATTGATATAAAAGGCAACCGTTTGTGGCGTGGCGCAAAAACCGCCTTAGAAGAAAACCTGACCAATGTGGGCTTTTTAAGAACTAAAATAGAATTGCTAACCACCTTTTTTGCCGAAAACGAGATAGACGAAATATGGATTACTTTTCCCGACCCGTTTCCTAAAAGCCCCAACAGAAGGTTAACCGCACCTCATTTTTTAGATAAATACAGAAGCATTACTAAAAAAGAAGCCATCATTAATTTCAAAACCGATGACCCGGATTTATACGAATCATCGGTTGAAGTGGTAACAACTCAACAACTGCCTATAATTATAAACGAGTTTGATATTGACGAGGCAGGCATCAGAAAAGACGAGCTGGCTATTCAAACCTTTTATGAAAAACAGCATTTGGCTATCGGCAGAAAAATTAAGTTTTTAAAATTCTTCCTGAATCGCACTCATTAGCGCATCTAATGTTTCAAAAGATTTAGCGCCTGTTTTATCTTCATGGCTTCCATGCAAGCAGATGCCCGCAGGGTTGTACTGGCTAATTATTGCAGAAAAATTTTCCGCGGAAAAAGTGTAATCAATCAGCGTTGGGTAGCGGTTGCAAATATCTTTGATGAAATTATTTTTAAATTTATTTTTTAATTCATCTTCCGAAAGCGATTTCAAATTCAACAAAATAAAATCACTATCGCGATAAATTTTCTTCAACAATTCATTAGTATCATCAATATTGGTTTCAGCGGTAATTATAGTTTCAATAATTAAGGGCACTGAATTTATATCGGCATATTGAGCGGTAATATTTTCTAACCTCACCTGAGCATAGTGCAGCGCTTGCGATTCGATAGTTTCATTAATGGCTGCTACCGAAAGATTGGCAAACTCGCCCACCAACTTAGGGCCTTCAATCCAGCCACTGATTTCTTTTACTTTAAACGGATTCATAAAATCGGGCGATTGCGGGTCGAAGCAAAAGCCTATCATTTTTATTCCGTAAGAAGCAAAATACCGGGCATCAGAAAGATTAGTGATACCCGAAGCTTTCAGTATAAAATCCGCATCAGTCATTTTAGTAATTTGCCGTAAATTTAGCTATTAGCATTTCAACAAAAATTTGCCATGCCCGCAAAAATGGATAAAGACAATTTTTTTCAGAAGGTGTATAATGTAGCCCGAAAAATTCCGAGAGGCAGAGTTACTTCTT
>CAYSGX010000021.1:7390-10054 GCA_964430605.1 uncultured Chitinophagaceae bacterium | reverse complement strand
CTTCTTATGGAGCCATTGCCGAATACCTGGGTGCGAAAAGTTCATCGAGAATGGTGGGTTGGGCAATGAACGCAAGTGGCGCACAGTTTCCGCCTGTGCCTGCTCATCGTGTGTTAAACAGAAACGGACAGCTTACCGGAAAACATCATTTTGCTTATCCCGAACAAATGGAAGAACTGCTGGAAGCAGAAGGCATTGAGGTATTCAATAATACAGTAAAAGATTTTAAAGAGTTATATTGGAATCCAAATACAGAACTTTTATAAACAGTTTTCGTACAAAGAAATTGAAACTAAAAACATCAGTCATGAAAATTAAATGGGGTATATATTATTTCGGGTTAATTGCGGTTACTGTATTTTTTGTAATGGCATGCAATAAAGCAAGAGGGCCTGTTGTAGAGCAAGACCTGAATATTGGCCAGTTTGATGGCATTGAGTTGAATGTGCGCGACAATGTTTACATAAAACAAGGCGCCTCGCAAAGGGTAACCATAGAAGCACAGGAAAACGTTGCCGAAGCATTAAATAAAAAAATTGAAAACGGTATTTGGGTTATAGATTTTGACAGTAAGCCCAAGCTATACAAAAACATGAAAATAAATATTACTGTGCCCGATTTAAAATATATCAGGCTGAATGGCCCCGGTATGGTTATTACCGAAAAGCTATTGTTAGACAGTTTGAAAATCAGCGTAAACGGTAGCGGAAATATTGATGTTGAAGGCGATATTAAACACCTGCACTCTGAAATGCTAAGTAACGGAGATATTTATTTAGAAGGCACTGCACAATTACATACCATAGATTTAAACAGCAATGGCAGGATAAATTCTTTTGATTTAGAATCGAAAATTTCTTCAATTATTCTTGACGGCATGGGTACTGCCAATGTAAAAGTGAAAGATACTTTACAGGCAAGATTATTGGGCGATGGCAGTATTTATTACAAGGGAAATCCTTTCTTAAATACTATATCTACAAGTTCAGGTTCAATTATTAAAGTAGATTAATTACCGGAAAAAATTCTATTTCACTGTTATTGGTATTACTTTCGTATCGCTGATAAAAAACTCAGATGATACCATTTAATCAACCTTATTTTACAGGTAAAGAACAAGTATATATTCAACAAGCTATTGAGGCTAAATCTATTTCGGGTAATGGCTCTTTTGCCCATCAATGCCAGCAACTTTTAGCCAATCGTTACGCTTTCAAAAAAGTATTGCTTACCAATTCATGTACCGATGCGTTGGAAATGGCAGCGCTGCTAATTGATGTGCAACCGGGCGATGAAATTATTATGCCCTCTTACACTTTTGTTTCTACAGCCAACGCTTTTATTCTGAAAGGCGCTAAAATTATTTTTGCTGACAGCCGTGCCGATCATCCCGGTATTGATGAAGATAAAATTGAAGCATTAATTACAAACAAAACTAAGGCTGTTGTTGTGGTGCATTATGCGGGTGTTGCCTGCGATATGGAAAAAATTATGCGCATAGCTAAACAGCATAATTTATTTGTTATTGAAGATGCTGCTCAGGCAATAGATGCTCACTACCTTGCAGATAATAGTAAAACAGCTTTAGGCAGCATTGGGCATTTATGCACATTTTCTTTTCATGCTACTAAAAACATTACTTGTGGCGAGGGTGGCGCGCTGATTGTAAATGATGCTGTTTTTTCAGAACGGGCAACAATAATACACGATAAAGGCACCAATCGTGAGGCTTTTTCGAAAGGGCTGGTGCATCAATATGAATGGGTAGATATCGGCAGCTCATTTCTTCCGTCAGAAATTACGGCCGCATTTCTTTTGGCACAATTAGAAGCTATTGATACTATTCAGCAACAAAGAAAAAAACTTTGGGATTTATATTTCAAGCTGTTATCAGCATTTTCCGGAAAATATAATTTTCAACTGCCCGCAGTACCCCAATATGCCATTCACAACGGCAGTATTTTTTACTTTACAGTATCTTCAAAAGAAATACGCAACGCGCTAATCGCTTATTTAAAAACTGAAAACATTCAGGCATCTTTTCACTATACTTCTTTGCATCAGTCGAAATATTTCAACAGCCAATATAAAGGCGAAATGCTGAATAATTGCATAAGATACAGCGATACCTTAATAAGGCTTCCTATGTTTTATGAATTAACAGAAGCAGATGTAATAAAGATTGTTGATGCAATAAAAAACTTCTTTACAAAATCTAACCTGTAAACTTGCCTTAAAATTAATTCATCATAGGTGGCTCATTAGAAGGCACTGCTTCCTGCTTCTCTTTTGCTTTAGAGAAATTAAACAGCAAAGTAAAACGAAGCGTGTTGTCTAATGGATTGCGCTGGCTGGTAGTGGGCACCAAATAGGCAAAGTCAATACCAAATACACTGTAGCGTAACCCTACTCCTACAGAAAGAAACTGTCTTCTTCCTTTATTAGGGTTTTCGTAAAAGTATCCGGCACGCAGCGCGAACAATTTGTCATACCAGTATTCTACACCTGCACCTACGGTGAATTCCTGCATTTCTTCTTTAAAGCCGCCCGGAGCATCGCCAAATGAAGAGAAAATAGCAGCCGGCACCGATTTCTCCCTGTAATCAGGAATACCATTTCTGTCTGCATCATAATTGCTGGTAGATGTGTCTAAATTTGGTGTAG
>CAYSGX010000021.1:0-7380 GCA_964430605.1 uncultured Chitinophagaceae bacterium | reverse complement strand
TTTCATCATCTACTAATAGTTTATTAAAATCTACACAAAGGCTGAATTGGTTGTACTTATCAATGTCTATTGTGTAACGTGCGCCTATCCCCATATTCATAGGAATAAAATCTCTTTCACGAGAATCGGTATAAGTTATTTTGCTGCCAAGGTTCGACATGTTTAAGCCCAAGCCTAAATTGCTGTTCATTTTTCCGAGGGTAATATCTTTATTGTAATAGAAAGAAATATCTGCCGAAGCAGCAATACCCGGCTTAATAGTAACGCCATTTAATACTTGTCCTCCCGCTAAATTTGAATAAATGAATCTCATACCGATGGCAGTAGAAAATCCTTTGGCCAATATTCTTGAGTAGGCTGCATCCATAGCAAACTCATTAGGTTTAAAACTGCCTAATGGTTCGCCTGTGATATTTGTGAAATCAATTTGTCCTAAAGAAAAGTATCTGATAGAGCCACCAAACGCCTGATTCATATTTTTACCAAACTTTCCATAACCACCGGCATGTGCCAGATAAATATCGTTTACCAACGAGCGCAGCCACGGCACGTAGCTTAGTGAAACACCAAATGGTTGCTCGGCAAAAGCCAGTTTAGCGGGGTTGTGAAATATGGCGCTTGCATCGGGACTCGTAGCCAAGCCTGCATCGCCCATGCCGCCATGTCTTGCATCGGGTGTAATTCTTAAAAAGGGAACAGATGTGGTTATGGGAAGTGATTCTCCATTTTTACTAATGCTGCTTTGCGCCTGCAAGCTTACACAACTCAAAACCGATACTAAGCAAAATAACGCTCTCTTTATATTGTACATACTTTTATTTAAACTGTTCAAAATTATTTTAAAATAACCAATTTTTCAAATTGATGTGCCGAAGCGCCATCTTCAGCGCGAACCTGAACTTTATAAACATAAACACCTCTGCCAATTCTGTCTCCGAAATCATCCAGGCCATCCCACTTAATATTATCTACCCGGTAACTGTCGCTTAATATATCTTGCTGAATGGTTTTTACCAGTTTGCCCGAAACGGTAAATATTTTAACTTGAACAAAAAGTGGCTGCCCGGGCTTGTTATGCTCAAACTGAAACGATGTGCTTGTGGTAAACGGATTAGGGTAATTTAATACGTGCCCTAACGCTAAACCGGCAGATTTTGAAACAATAAATTCGGTATAGCCTTCCGATGAATTATTATATACATCCCAGGCTTTCACCTTAATATTTCTTCTGCCTTCAGGAATTTTACTCAATGGATAGCGAATTTCTCCGGTAGTATAATCATCTAATGCCGCTGAATAATATTCGTTC
The DNA here is from genome assembly GCA_964430605.1 of uncultured Chitinophagaceae bacterium. Taxonomy (GTDB): domain Bacteria; phylum Bacteroidota; class Bacteroidia; order Chitinophagales; family CAIOSU01; genus CAYSGX01. Next base: position 6,071 of record CAYSGX010000021.1, on the reverse strand, counting down.
AGTATATAGGTGTTTTGTGTATTTTGGTCTAACATTCCTGTAATATCGTGCCCTATACCTGTACCCACTGTGTTTATTCCATTATCATCTTTCAGCTTCACCAGTAAAATAGGGTTTTCATCGGTAATGCCACCAAAAGCAAATTTCTCATCATTCATATAGAGCGTTATTTCCGGCCCCAGATTATCTACCGAAAATGAATCGGCAGTACCACCCACTACAATATCTTCATCGTAGCCATGCGCGTCAATAAACCCGTTATCGGCATAGTAGCTTATTTTGCCATTGCCGTAGCTGTAAGAAATATCTTTAGGCACTACAAATGTGAAAGAAAAATTGCCGTTGGTTACACTGGCTTTCCCTCTGTAAATAATATTTCTCAATACTTCAAAAGACGCAAACAGGCTGCTGGAAGAATTTTTTAGTGTTTGCACGGTGCTTTTTTTATCGAATACCGTAGGGTAAACAATACCGTTAAAATTATTCAGCCTGTTGCCCGATTTATCTTGCACTTCACCTGTAATGGTTACTTTGCTTAATGCTCTCAATGTATCTACAATAGTTGAAGAGCGAACACCTGAAACACTTGCGGTAACTACACTTTGGGAAGGGTAATTTAATATCACTGCAGGGTCGCCCAGCAAAATGAATTTTCTCATGTTTGTATTTGCACTTCCAGATGTAAGATTGTTCTTAACCATTGATACCACTTCTCCTATAGTAGGCATATTTCCATTGGGCAAGGGCTTAAAAATATTTTTGAAAAAATTTTCATTCAATTCTCTGTTAGCGCTTGCAAAAACAAGTCGCAACGTAGTAACCATAGCAATGCCCCCGCCATTGGGTTTTAATAAAATCTGCTCGCCTACTGAAGTAATGGCAGGGTCGTCAAACTTACTTAGTTCACATGTAGCTGTTACAAATAATGGCAACTTATTCACATTGTTCCAAGACGTCACGTCTGAAGCATATAAAACTCTTTCGGAAGCTAAGCCATTAATACCGCCATGCCCAACGTAATCGAAAATAAGTGTGCCTGAAAATATTTTCCTGTTAATAGCATCGTTTACATCAGGGTAGCGATTGCCTCCGGGAGTAGATATTCGCTGATAAGAATCGAAATAAATTTTGTGTAAGTTGTATGCCCTATGGGTTGTATCTACATAATTCGCTACCGCTTCAGCATCTCTGAAGTGTAAATTACCATCTTCATCATCGGCAACAAAAGTAATTTCATTACGCCAGTTGCCCAGTGAATTTGGCGATTGGTAATTCATTATTTTGGCAATTACATCTTGTGCTTCCGAAGGTGTTTTCACCGGAATTCTTCCTATGGCAATATCTAAATAATCGTTATTATCTACCATAGAACCCCCTTCGCTTTCATCTAAACAGCCAAAATAATCATCGGTATTAAAAGTATTGATAGGGTCTAAAGAATTGGGGCTTTCGTAAGTAGGCACATAGTTAGTATTGTTGGCAATGCGATCTTTATAATCGTAAGAAGCATCGCCAAATAACAACAAATAACGAGGCAATAAATTCACATCGCTGCCAGCTTTATCATATACCATGCGCACAAAATCTCTGATGGCGGAAATATCGGGCGTACCTGATGAAAACTCATTATAGAGGTCATTTACTTTTACGGTTTTTACCGATAATCCGTTTTTCTGAATATGATAATTGGCTAACGACATGGCGCTTGAATATAAATTTTCGTTAGTAACAATGAGCATATCGGGTTGCCCTATGGCATGAAGGTTTTGATTGGCTACACTACCCGATGCTACAGGTGCCGGAAAATTTCCCGATTCATAAAATGCCACAAATTCTTTTAATGATTCGGTGCTTGCTGAAAACTGAGCCGTATTGCCATTCATGGTGTGAGTAATGAAAACCGCATTTACGGGGTCGGTTATATCACAAATTTTAATATTCCCGTTGGCATTGGCTAAATTGAATTGTGTAATTCTGCCATTGCCCAAAGTAGTTTTATCTCTGAAGGCCATTTCATTTCCGGTCATAGATAAATTTCTGCGCACATTCAGTTCAATAAAGTTCACATAGCCTTCAGCACTGGTAGAAGAGTTAGAAAAAGTGAGCCCGATATTGATATTGCCCGAATTACTGTTAAATGTTGCATTGGTAATTTTCTCTATTGCATAAGAATTGGTATAGCTAATACCTACTGCACCTATAACCTCAGATGCTATATTTTGCCCATTGGCGCTAATGTTGAAGGTACTTTGAGCACTTGTGCTGCGCGCAATTAAAGATGCTTTTAAACTAACAGGCACAGAAGCATCTAAATTTGAAAAAGTAAAAGGAAAATTTCTATTGGTTACGCTGAAATTAAAAATATCGCCATACCATTCCCTGCCCGATTGCAATACGTTATACTCGTCTTTTTCGTGAAAAGCGAAATCATCAAATGCCGCAGAAAAATTATTAGGATTAGATGTCGAAGCAACAGTGCCTATTCTTTTTCCTTGCCCCAAACTGGTAGTAATAAAATAATAATACAAATCGGAATAATGATTTACCTCATGCTCAAAGCGTTGTGTTGCAGGCTTATAATTCCATTGGTTAGGCCCTTTTCCGTAGAATAAAACATAATCGCCCTGGTCGAACCTGCCATCATTTTCTCCCACCACTACAATAGCATTTTCTTGTAAATCGCCATAGCGGAAATCGGCATTCTCTTCGGGCAACATACCACCGCCATTGCCATATATTCTAATATTCCGAGGGTCTATATTAGAAGTATTAATTCCTAAACTGTTTAAAAATGCCGCATCAATTTTATAAATGCCATTAGCCGGAACGCCAATTTTATACCAGCTTCCGGTTGCCAGCACGCTATTAGCAGCCCAGTCAACACTTCTTCCTGAACTTCTTTGCTGAGGCTTGTTTACAATGGTAACATCTAATTCCCCGGAAACTAATTTCTCAATACCTCCAAAATTATTTTTTCTTAGCGGAACGAAATAAATATTAGCCACCGGAGATTTTTTATAATACTGAATAGAATATTTAAAATCAATATTGTTTTGAATTAACTGATTATTAAACTCCACCCCATCGGTATTCACAGGCTCGTAAACAGCATTATTTATGGTAATAACTAAATCTGCGTTTGTATTCAGGGTTAATTCTGTAGCATATACAGGCAGGTAATCATACTTTGAAGGATTAATGCTGCCATAAAACCGCAAAATATTTTTTTGCTGATTATAGGCCACTTCCAATTTTTCAGGCTGGCTGCCCCAGTTTAATTTTACAGGCAATTTAGTACCGGCCCATACGTTTGCATAATTACCAAGCATGAGCATGAAGAGAAGAATACTACGAAACATAACAACTTTTTTAGGCAAAACAGAGTACCTCAATTTTTTAATACCTTCGTAAACGCATTCGCATACTTTGTATTGTTTGTTAAAATAGAAATAAATTTAAAAGGTTCAATGGCAAAGGTCTTAAAATTATCGCTACTTCTTATTATAGTTTCGCTTTCAACCATTAAAAGTTTCGCTCAAGATCCTGAATTTAGTCAATTTTATGCTTCACCCCTGCATTTAAACCCTGCTTTAGCGGGCATTTCTTACGGGCCAAGAGTAAATTTGATATACCGAAACCAATGGCCTTCAATAGACAAAGGCTACGTTACCTATGCTGCTTCTTACGACCAACACATAGATAAAATAAGAGGCGGCATTGGCTTGGCTATCCATTCCGATAGAATTGCAGGTGGCATAGTACAAAATTTTGCTGCACAAGCCATGTATTCTTATCAGGTGGCTTTTTCAAGAAAGTTCGGCATTAAAATGGCTTTAAGCGGTGGCGTTGCCAATAAACGTTTAGACTATAACAGGCTCACTTTTCAAGACCAAATAAACCCTATATATGGCTTTACCGATGCCATAGGCACGCCTAATGTTACCGGAGAATTTCCTTTACAGAACAACAGTATTTTTTATGCCGATTTTGGAGGAGGGATTTTAGCATTTACGCCTAAATTCTATGCGGGTGTAGGAATAAAACATTTTACACGCCCGCAGGAATCGTTTACAGGCAGCGATAATCGTTTGCCAATAAGATTGGCTATGCACGGGGGTTATGTTTTTGATTTAACACCTAAAAAGAAAAAAGACGATATTTATTTATCGCCAAATATTTTGTTGGTGCAACAATCTAATTTCAGTCAATTAAATATTGGCACTTATTTTAACTATAATTTTATATACACAGGCGCTTTCTACAGAAATACTTTTAAAAACAGCGATGCTGTAATCGCGCTTTTAGGTTTCAAAATAGAATATGTAAGAATTGCCTACAGCTTCGATATTCCTATAAACGGGCTGGGTATTAACTCAGGCGGGGCACATGAAGTAACCTTTACATTCAATTGGGGTGGCGATAATAATTCTCTTTCTCCTAAAGGCAGAAATTATAAATTAGATTGCCCGAGGATGTTGAGTTTTTAATTTTCACAATAAAATATTTACCTTAGCGTTTTCCTAAAATCTAAAGCAAACATTGGAAACCATGAAAAATCTGAAAAGCCTTGTTCTTTCTTCGCTTGCGCTTTCTTTGATGCTCGGAATGGCATCATGTTCTAAAGAAGCCTCTAACAAAACCGGATGGAACTATAACGACCCCGACTACGGTGGTTTTGAAGTCCGTGATTATCCCGGTCAGGAAACCGGTCCCGGTTTAGTATTTATTGAAGGCGGTAGCTTCTTAATGGGGCAAACCGAGCAAGATATTGCTTATGACTACAGCAACATCCCAAGAAAAGTTACAGTAAGTTCGTTTTATATGGACGAAACAGAAGTAGCCAATGTTGACTACTTGGAATATTTGTATTGGACATACCGTGTGTTTGGTGCCGATTATCCTGAAGTATGGCGCGGTGCATTGCCCGATACTTTATGTTGGAGAGATGAGTTGGCTTATAATGACCCGTATGTAGAATACTACCTACGCCACCCTGCCTACAGAGATTATCCTGTAGTAGGTGTTAACTGGCTACAAGCTAATGAGTATGCTAAATGGAGAAGCGACCGCGTAAACGAGTTGTTATTAATTCAAAAAGGTGTTTTAAACACTAATCCTAACCAGGTAAATGAAGATAACTTCAACACCGGAGCATACTTGGCAGGACAATATGAAGGAAGTGTGAAGAAAAATTTGCCTGATTTGAATCCTAATGGTTCAGGAGAAAGAAAAGTACAATTTGAAGATGGTATTATGCAACCTAACTACAGGCTTCCAACAGAAGCTGAATGGGAATATGCCGCTTTAGGTTTAGCAGGTAACCAACCTTACAGTGATGAAGAAAGGATTACCGACAGAAGAATTTATCCTTGGAATGGCACCAGTTTAAGATACCCTAAAGGTGGTAACTGGCAAGGTAAGTTCATGGCTAACTTCAAAAGAGGTAAAGGTGATAACATGGGTATTGCAGGTAAACTGAACGATAATGGCTCAATTACTTCGCCTGTGTCTGCTTTTTGGCCAAACGATTTTGGCTTATATAATATGGCAGGAAACGTGAACGAATGGGTAGCTGACGTTTATCGCCCATTAACTTTCTTGGATGAAGATGATTTTAACCCATATCGCGGTAACGTGTTTATGACAAAAACTTTAGATGCCGATGGTATTCCTGTTGAAAAAGACAGCTTAGGTCGTTTGAAATTTGAAGAAGTAAAAGAAGAAGATAACGTAAACAGAAGAAACTATAAAAAAGCTGATGTAATTAACTTCTTGGATGGCGATGAGCAATCGGAAGTGTCATACAACTTTGGTGTGTCTTCATTGATTACCGATAAAGCAAGAGTTTATAAAGGTGGTTCTTGGGAAGACAGGGCTTACTGGCTGGCTCCAGGTACCCGCAGATTCTTAGACCAAGAGCAATCTTCAAGAAGCTTAGGTTTTCGTTGTGCTATGGACAGAGTGGGTAGCCCTGGTGGCAACCAGGTGAAAGGTGGCAACAACTTCAAAAAACGCAGATAAGATAATGTTGATAAAACAAAAACGACCCGAAATTTCGGTGCGTTTTTGTT
>CAYSGX010000020.1:14883-16241 GCA_964430605.1 uncultured Chitinophagaceae bacterium | reverse complement strand
CACCGCAGGTATTAAGCCTAAGTACCGGAGTGCAATCGTGCTTAACTGACTGCAACACAGGCGCAAGTGCCGGCCCTGATTTCACCGGAAACAATTGCCACGACTTTTTATTCTCTACTGTCTGGTATCAGTTTACACCTACTGCAAATGATGCTACTGCTAATATTCAAATTACGAGCAACTCATTAACCGCGCCTTATTTTACGGTGTTTACCACTACAAATTGCAACAACTTTACCATTATTAATTGTTCACAGGGAAGTTCGGGCAGCGTAAGTAATACCATAAACATTGCCGGTGGTACTACATATTTAATTGCTGTTTCAGACCAAAATGGTGCAACAGGCAATTTTGATTTATGTATTACCCTTGCACCAGATAATAGCGCTTGTAATACCAACAGTAGCCTTACTGTTACTAATACTTCGCTAGGCTCACCGCTTGCAGGGCCTTATCAACCGGGAGAGCAGGTAACTTTTTGCTATAATATTATTGATTGGCAACAAGTAAACTGTAATTATTTACAAGGTATAGTGCCTGCTTTTGGTAACTGCTGGGATCCTGTTTCTTTCAACGCTCAAGGCATGCCTTTAAATATTACACAACCTCTTCAAACTGCCGGAATTATTAATGGAGGAATAGCTACTTTTTTATGTAATGGAAATCCTGCGGGTACATGGAGCTGGTTTCCGGCAGGCGCGGTTACTTATAACAATATAGCCGGTTCTTTACCGCCTAATTCACCATTGCCTGCCGGATGGTTTTTTCTTACTTCTTATAGTTCCGCAACAGGTGCGTGTTCTCCTGCCCCTACCGACCCTGATAATAGTTATGGCGATGCCAGTTTTCCTGCATGTGGCAATCATACGCTTGACTGGACCGTATGTTTTACGTTACAGGCCCGGGGAACTATAGCTTGTACCAATGCCCAAACAGATTGTTCCGTATCTGTAAAAACCTATGCCGATGGCGAAATTGGTACATGGAATAGTGTGGGCTGTACGGCAGATTTATCAACGTCTTCCCCGCCCGCTGTTTTGTCTTGTTGTGTTGCTGTAGATGTAAATGTGCCGCCAAACCAAACGGCTTGTGCAGGAGCAACAATAGCTGCCACTTCTTTTACCAGCCCAACAGCAGGTACTACTTATACATGGACTAACAGTAACCCTGCCATTGGTTTAGCGGCTTCAGGCAACGATGATATTCCCTCTTTTACAGCTACTAATGCTACCAGTGCCCCTATTACGGCAACAATAACAGTTACCCCTTTTAACGTGTGTGCAGGGAATGCTCAAACCTACACTATCACCGTAAACCCGGTGCCTGATGCCAGTGCCGGGACACCGCAAACTATCACT
>CAYSGX010000020.1:3081-14873 GCA_964430605.1 uncultured Chitinophagaceae bacterium | reverse complement strand
TCACTTGTGCCAATCCTTCTGCAACATTAAACGGCTCTTCAACAACAACAGGTACTACTTTTAGTTGGAGCGGGGCAGGCATTGTGAGTGGCGGGAATACTGCCACACCTACCGTAAACGCAGCGGGCACTTATAATCTAACTGTTACTACTACTGCAACAGGATGTACTGCAACAAGTTCTGTTGCTGTTGCTGCTAATACTACAGCCCCTGCACCAAGTATTTCACCGGCCACCGTAAATCTTTGCGGTGGACAAAGCGCAACGCTAACTGCTGCGGGGGGAGATTCTTATTTGTGGAGCACTGCCGAAGCAACCCCAAGTATCACAGTGTCGCCATTAGCTACTACTACTTATACGGTAACTGCTACTGCTGCCAATGGATGTACTGCCGAAGCCTCCAGAATTGTTTCTTTAAACTCATCGGCTGTAGCCACAATTAGCCCGGCAGTAGCGGCAATATGTAGTGGCTCATCTGTAACGCTTACCGCTTCAGGAGGCAATACTTATAGCTGGAGTTCGGGGCAGGCTACTGCTGTTATTTCCGTTAGCCCGGTTGTAAATACCATTTATGAAGTAACGGTTACCGATGCTAATGGTTGCCTTTCAACAGCATCGAGAGAAGTAGTTGTAAATTCATTACCTGTGGTTTCGGTAAATCCTGCAACGGCACAAACTTGTTTTGGACAGCCGGTTAACTTAACTGCTTCGGGAGGCAATACTTATTTGTGGAGCAATAATGAAACCACTGCTACCATTGCCGCCAACCCAACTACCACTACAACTTTTAGTGTTACTGCTACCGATGCTAATGGTTGTGAAGGCACAGCATCTGCTACGGTAACAATTGTAAATAATTTATCGCTTACTGAACAACATGCAGATGTAAGCTGCTTTGGAAGCAGCGATGGCGCTATAGATATAACTACTGTAGGCGGAAATGCTCCTTTTACTTTTCTTTGGAATGATAACGATGCCAACGAAGACCGAACAGGATTAACGGTGGGCAACTACAGCGTTACTGTTACCGGAAGCGATGGTTGTGCAGCTACTGTTTCAGTAGAAATTTTTCAGCCTGCGGAAATTTTTGTGTTGGCTGTTCCGGCTAATGAAAGTTGCAGTGGCAATTCAGATGGCAGCATTTCGCTTGTGGTGAATGGTGGTGTTGAACCCTACAATTATTTATGGTTTGATGACGACAATGCTAATCCTAAAACCGGTTTGGCGCAAGGCAATTATGCACTTACTGTTACAGATGCCAATAGTTGTGAAGTAATCAATACTTTTTCGGTAGGCATTGAAAACCCCATTGTAGTTGTAAGCACCGTAAATAATCCTTCATGCCCACCTGCTGCTGATGGCGCGGTATTACTTGATGTATCGGGCGGTAGTGGTGGCTTTACTTTTTTATGGTCTGATAATAATTCAAATCAAAACAATACACAGTTGTTGCCGGGCCACTACTCGGTTACCGTAACCGATAGCAGAGGTTGTAGTGTTACCAACGACTATTCTCTTAGCTATCAATATGAATTTGATATAACGTTATCGCCTACCGATACTACTTTAATAAAAGGCTTAACCGCCCGAATAAATGTGGTTGCTAATGTCAATAATTCGGTAAGTTTTGTGTGGACACCTTCTCAAGGGTTATCGTGTAATAACTGTGCAACACCCGTTGCACGCCCTGTGGAAACCACCACTTATTCAGTAGTTGCCACCGATGAAAACGGCTGTACCGATGCTGATTCAGTATTGATTACCGTAGAAGATATCGGGAATATTTTTGTGCCGAACAGCTTTTCACCAAACGGAGACGGGGCTAATGATATTTATGCCATTTATGGTGTGCGCCCCGAATATATGAGAGAGTTTTACTTTACCATTTACGACCGTTGGGGCGAAAAAGTTTTTGAAACTAATGACCCAGCTTTTACCTGGGATGGAACCTTCAAAGGAAAGTTATTGAAAACTACGGTCTTGATTTATTACATGAAATATGTGTTGATTGGTGCCGATGATATTGAAGTTAAAAGAGGCTCCATTACTTTGTTGCAGTAGATGTATATCGTACCGGGCATTTGAACATGCTGCCTAATCTGTAAGGTTTTGTAAACACTACTCACGTAGTGGAAGTTTTCATTTTATCAAAGCCAACGGCTTCGTTATTAATAGCCCGTCATCAAAAACAAAAACAATAACTTCGCTCAAATTTTACAGGCATGATATATTCTATGACGGGCTATGGCAGCAGTCAATATAATTCAGGAGAAAAAAGCATCAATATTGAATTGCGCTCGCTCAACAGCAAAGGGCTTGATTTGAATCCGCGAATTCCTTCGGCACTAAAGCCTTATGAAATTGAGTTGCGAAATTTGCTGTCTGAACTGTTGGTACGCGGCAAAGTAGATTGCACTATAAAAATAGATTACCTGCCCGGAGCAAGCCCTGTTCAGATTAATAAAACGTTATTGAAAAGCTATCTGAAAGAGCTTACTTTAATTGCCGAAGAGCAGGCCATTGCTACACCCGATTTATTAGCTATAGCCATGCGCATTCCTAATGTTATAGATACTGAAGAAGATGCCATTGAAGAAAACGAATGGAAAGGCTTGAAAGAAGCTGTAAAGAAAAGTGCCGAACAACTGAAAAATTTCAGAAAAGATGAAGGAGCTAAATTGCAGGACGATTTATTGAAGCGCATTAATCTTATTTCAGGCTTATTAAAAAACATTGAAGGCACCGAAAAGCAGCGCATTGACAAAGTAAAAAATCGTTTAACAGAACAATTAAAAGCCATACAAAGCGAAGCCGGTTTTGATAAGAACAGATTGGAGCAGGAAATGATTTATTTTTTAGAGAAGCTCGATGTTACCGAAGAAATGGTGAGGCTGAAAACACATTGCAACTACTTTACCGAAACGATAGAAAATAAAGAAGCGGAGAAAGGAAAAAAACTGGGCTTTATTGCACAGGAAGTGGGCAGGGAAATTAATACCATAGGCTCTAAAGCCTCTGATGCCGATATGCAAAAGCTGGTGGTTCAAATGAAAGACGAACTGGAAAAAATTAAAGAACAGTTGAATAATGTGTTGTAAAAGAGTATGTCTGTAACAGCTATACATATTGAAAAAAACGCCTCAAAACTCTTAGTTTTTGCAGCGCCATCGGGCGCAGGGAAAACTACTATAGTAAAACACTTGTTGCAAAAATTTCCGCAGCAATTAGCCTTTTCTGTTTCGGCAACAACACGCCCTATTCGCGAAGGCGAGGTTGATGGCAAAGATTATTACTTTATAGATGTAAATGATTTTCGCACTAAAATTGCCAACGGAGATTTTCTGGAATATGAAGAAGTATATAAAGGCCGCTTGTATGGCACTTTGTTTTCAGAAATAGACAGGCTCACTAAAAAAGGCAAAGCCGTGTTGTTCGATATTGATGTAGTGGGCGCTACTAACATTAAAAAGAAATTTGGCGATAGCGCATTACTGGTGTTTGTAAAACCGCCCACCAAAGAAGCATTGGTAGAAAGGTTGAAAAACCGCTCAACCGAAACTGAAGAAGAAATACAAAAGCGCACCGCTAAGATGGAGTATGAATTGAGTTTTGAAACACAATTCGACATGACATTAATCAACGACAAATTAGAAAGGGCATTTATAGATGCTGAAAATATAGTTTCCGAATTTTTGTACAATGAGAATTAGTAGCTAAAATTGTTGAGCGATAGTAAATTGCGTTTTGTCGAAATAGCAAAACTTATTTAAACTACTACCGTATATAGCTACATGATAAGTGAAGTAACACACGGCATAAAAGTTATAGTAGAAACCTTCTACCACAGAGAACATTCTGATGTTCGCATCAATCAGTTCATGTTTGCTTATAGAATCACAATTGAGAATGAAAGTGAATACGCAATAAAGTTGCTGCGCAGGCATTGGTTTATTTTCGATTCGGTGGGCGAACATAAAGAAGTAGAAGGCGAGGGCGTAGTAGGCAAACAACCTGTTATTCAGCCGGGCGGGCATCATCAATATGTTTCAGGTTGTAATCTGAAATCTGAAATGGGTACTATGCGCGGCACTTATCAAATGCAACGCCTTGCCGATGGGAAATTATTCGATGTAGTAATTCCTGAGTTCACTTTAATTACTCCCGAAAAATTGAATTGATAATATTTTCTTCAGAATAATCTAAAAGGCTTCTGTAATTTGGAAGCCTTTTTTATTGGTATTACTTCGGCTTATACTTCGACTCGTTTAAGATTTGTTGCGGGTCTGAAAGCAGCAGTTGCTCAAAGGTAGTTTCAGGCTTTCTTTCCATATACTTTCTTACAATTTGCCAGCCCACCCAAGCCCCAATATTTCCCGGAGACTCTATGGGCATTCCGGCTGTATTGGGTGCAGCGCCAATGTATTTTTTCAGTTCTTTGGTTTCTGTTTTATAAAGCGCTTCGTTTTTTATGAAGTAACCCCAAATCTGCGATTCATTATCGGCACACCACTCAATATCTTTTTTGTTGTAAGTTATTTTTAAGTAATCATCGGTATCGGGCAACACTAAGTCGAGAAAATACAATTTAGCGCCTGTCGCGATACAGTGCGCTAAAACAGTATTGTCTTTTGGCGTGAAATCGAAATACATGCCTGCGGCTACTTCCATGGCATTGGCAACCATATATTCAGGTTTAAATTTTTCATACAAATACTTAGGGTAAACCGAAGGGTAAAATTTATAATCTTCACCTAAATACATATCTATGCCAATGCCCAAAATTGTGGTATCGTAAGAGAGTGAGCTCCATCCAAAATTCCCTGTAAAAGTTACTATCTGCGGAACTGAGTAATAAGGAAAGTAATATTTGAAGTAGCGAAAAGCTTCGGTTAATTCTTTTTCATAAGCTGAAAAATTTTGAAAAACATTTAAGCAGGTATCTGCCACCTCTTTCACATATTGGTCGTTGCGGTAAACCGAAAAATTAATGGCAGTTACCATTTCATCTTTTTCCGCATCGCCAAAACCCATTATTTCTGCAAAGTAGAATGGCGCAAAACCGGGATATTTTTTAACAAGCGCTTGCAATGCGCTTGCAGGGTTTTCTATCGGTGAGTTAAAAAAATCCTGTTCAAACCTTTGAACATCAAGCGAAACAGGAATACCGCTAACGTTTGGTTTTTTCTTACTTTTGTTGCAGGTGTTGCAACCTGCAAGCGCCAGCACAGTTATTAATATCAACAAGTACTTGAACCTTATCATCAGAAATACATTTTAGTAAAAATAGAAAACCATAGCCATGAGAAAAATTATTGTAGTGTTGATAGCAACGGTATTCTCTTTAAATGTTTTTTCACAAAGCCAAAAATTTCGGCTGGGATTAACTGCCAGCCCCATGCTTACCTGGACAAAGCCCGACAAAGCTTTCGATAAAGGCAAGCTGAGAATGGGCTTTGAATATGGTTTAATAACCGATATTGGTTTTAATGATGAAGGCAACTATGGCATATCAACCGGTGTTTTATTGTCGTTGTCGGGCGGAAATATTGAAGGCCCTTTGCAAACACCTTCACTGGCTATTCCTTCAACCACTATCGTAACAGCTAAATTGCAGTATGTTTCTATTCCTTTATTGCTGAAATTAAAAACCAACAAGATAAATGATAAAATAGCTGTGTATGGAAAATTTGGTACGTTGCAATCTTTCAGATACAGAGCCAAAGCTGATATAAAAAATGGTATTGACGAAGATACAGGCGTAAACATTGCCAAGAAAACCAGTAGCATAGACAACACTTCTACCGTAAAATCAAAACTTTTTAATTTTTCAGTACAGGCAGGTGCAGGAATTGAATATTATGTTTCAGAAAGAACCTCAATAATTACAGGTATTTTCTACAATCATGGGTTTCTTCCGGTGCTGAAAGAAGATATAACCCGATCGGAAGCTACTTTAAGTAATTTAGGTTTGCGATTGGGCGTAATGTTTTAATTACAGTTAGTATTTTATTCAATGAAAATTGCAGTAGCGCAGCTTAACTATCATATAGGAAATTTTGAAGCCAATTTTGAAAAAATGCGACAAGCCATTCTTGAGGCTGTGGCACAAGATTCAGCGATAATTATTTTTTCAGAACTTTCGGTTTGTGGCTATCCGCCAAGAGATTTTTTAGAGTTTTCAGATTTCATAAAACGTTGCGATGAAGTGGTGCAGCAACTGGCATCGCTTTCAAAAAATATTGCTATTGTAACAGGCAGCCCTTCAATTAACGATAATATTTTAGGCAAAGACTTGTTCAATTCGGCTTATTTTTTAGCAGAAGGAAAAGTGCAGCAAGTGGTACATAAAACGTTATTGCCTACCTATGATGTATTTGACGAGTATCGTTACTTTGAACCCAACACCGATTTTAATGTGGTGCATTACCAAGGCAAAAAAATTGCATTAACTGTTTGTGAAGACCTCTGGAATGTTGGCAACGACAACCCGCTTTACACCGTGTGCCCCATGGATGAGTTAATAAAGCAACAGCCCGATTTCATAATCAATATATCGGCTTCGCCTTTCGATTATAATCATGCCGAAGACCGCAAGCGTGTGTTGAAAGCCAATTGCGATTTGTATCACCTGCCTGTATTTTATGTGAATCATGTGGGCGCGCAAACCGAATTGATTTTCGATGGCGGCTCATTGATTATGAATGCCGATGGAACAGTGTGCGATGAGTTGCCTTATTTTGAAGAAGCGGTTGAATATTTTGAAATTCAAAACTCAAATCCCGATAGTTATCGGCACAATATTCAAAAAGTATCAGTTAATGATAATTTGCCTGCCAACAATCGCACAGTAAACTCAAAGATTGGTTTGATACACGATGCGTTGGTGCTGGGCATTAAAGATTATTTCAGAAAGCTGGGTTTTCAGAAAGCGATACTGGGCTTGTCGGGTGGTATTGATTCAGCAGTAGTTATTTGTTTGGCCGAAAAAGCTTTAGGCAAAGAAAATGTGTGGGCAGTGTTGATGCCTTCACAATTTTCATCAGACCATTCGGTGAACGATGCTGTACAACTGGCTGAAAACCTGGGCGTGAAGCACGATACTATTCCGATTAAAAACGGCTTTGACACGTTGCTCGAAACGTTGCAACCGCAATTTAAAGACTTGCCTTTCGGCTTAGCGGAAGAAAATCTTCAGGCCAGAATAAGAGGTAATATTTTAATGGCGCTATCGAATAAGTTTGGTTATATACTGCTCAATACTTCTAACAAAAGCGAAGCGGCTGTGGGCTATGGCACCTTATATGGCGACATGTGTGGCGGCCTGGCGGTGATAGCCGATATTTATAAAAATGAAGTGTATGAATTGGCCCGGTACATTAACAGCGGTTCAGAAATTATTCCTGAAAATATTATTACCAAAGCGCCCTCTGCCGAGTTGCGCCCTAACCAGAAAGACAGCGACTCACTGCCCGATTATGATGTTTTAGACCAAATACTTTTTCAGTATATAGAACAGCGCAAAGGCCCGAAAGAATTAATTGCAATGGGTTTTGACGCTGCTCTTGTAACCCGCATACTGAAACTGGTAAATACCAGCGAATACAAGCGATACCAAACTCCGCCAATTTTGCGCATATCATCAAAGGCATTTGGTATGGGCCGCAGAATGCCTATTGAAGGGAAATATTTAAGTTGATACTATGATTACAGATTTGCTCTTTTCAATTGAGCTTCTTCAATAAATTCATCGATAATTTCTACGGTGTGTTCAGGATTTACCATGTGGTAAAGATGTTCTCTGAATAAATCTTTTTCCGTAGCATTAGTAATGTCAATTACTTTTATGTGCTTGCTGTTGTATATGCGGGGAACAAATTTTGCAACGCCATCTCTGCTGCTTTTAATAATAGTAACAGGTATATTATGCTTAGGCATATTAATAAGCCCTTCTTGTTTATCAAAAGCTATAGACTGCTCTAATGCCGAGTGGGTTTGAATGGCAAATACTTTTGCGGGTAACCGGTTTAGCGCTTTTTCAATAGGGATTCTATTCAGATGAGGCAAAGAATCCATTTTAGACATGAGTTCAAGAATGCGTTTTTTTGCAGCGCTCCAAATTTTATCCCGTGTGTTAGAATCTTTACTTATGAGCCATTGAGAAAGATTAATACCTCTTTTTCTTACGCCCGATTTTGTATCTACAGGAATTACACGCCTTAGTGTAAAGATGATTGGT
Source organism: uncultured Chitinophagaceae bacterium (assembly GCA_964430605.1). Classification (GTDB taxonomy): domain Bacteria; phylum Bacteroidota; class Bacteroidia; order Chitinophagales; family CAIOSU01; genus CAYSGX01. The sequence goes on along the minus strand of CAYSGX010000020.1, from coordinate 6,638 downwards.
TTGGTAGCAAAATTATTCAGATAAGATAAAGAAGGCAGGATTAATGTATCTAAAAAACCAAGCATGGCATGTTTAGATTCTTCACCAAAAAACGGGTTGGCGCCAATTCTTCCGTATAAATATTTTTTTATGTTTTCATACTGGTCAATCTCTTTATCTATCATCATAAAATAGATATTGCCCATAGAATGGTCGAATATATAAACCGGATGCCCGTTAGCTCCAAAATAACCTACTACAGCATCAATGTTTTTAGCGATGTGATGCGAATAACGTGAAGGCGGTAAATCATGTGGAATTGAACCATAGTGCATGGCAGCAGCTATGTATTTATGAGAAGGAATTGCTGTAAGCAGGCAATCGAAAGAATTGAGCCCTAAGAACCCGTGAACTAAAACAATAACCGGAAGTTTTTCTGTATCACCGGTATTATAAGGGTTAGCGGTATCTACTCTAATGGTAGATTCGCCATAAGGTGTTTGCCTTTTAATTTCTATTTGAGGCCAGGTAAGCGCTTCATCATCAATAAAAACAGTCATGCGCTTTTCTACACCTTCAATAAACCGCAAAAAACTGGGGCTTTCGTTGCGCTTGCCTGTTACTGAATATAACCAGGCTAAAGGCCTGCGCTTGTCAGATTTTGTAGCTAAGAAAGCAATGCGTTTAGAGCGTTTTAAAAATGAAGGTGTCGCTGTAAGTTCTTTTTCTTCTATATCAGTAACAATAACTGCTATATCAGACGATTGAAAGGCGCTGGAATTTCTGCCAATACCGGCTACTCTTCCTGTGGGGTCTGTTGCTAAAAAAATATAATCAAGCCCGTCTTTTTTTTGTTCTTTTAATGAAATTGAAAGCGCTTCATTAAATCTTGTGGTGTAAGACTCTATAGTTTCAAGCGGCAAAGACGTTCCTAAAATTTGCTCTTTTGAAAGATAACCTACCCTGAATAATTTTTTTATAAAAGTGCGCGCATCAAAAATTTTACTCAGGTTACGCTGCCTTTCTAAAGGAGAGTTTAGAAAAGTGTAACGAATATTTTCAGGCTTTTGAATTTCATCGTAATGATCAAAAATATAACGATAAGCGCCAGCCGGTGATTGTCCGTGAGATAAACCCACCAAAAATTTTTGTCCTTTACTTAAAGTTTCGTTGGCGTGTTTAATAAAATCGCGCCCAACGGCTTCATCAAATTGTTGCCTGTTTAAAAAGTATTTGGTATCGGGGGCTACAAACGGAATATTTGCTGCTTTAAGATTAGTTTTTTTTGTTGGCTCAGAAACATCTGTAACGGCTGGCATTGTTGTGTGCTATGATTATAATTTCGAAGAAAATTATTTGCGCACTAAAATAATGATAAATCAAATTTAACGAGCGCTATTGTGCTGCGAAAATAAAGAATCGCATCTCAAATAAATTATTTTGTAAAAACGCTTAATTGTTTTTTGCCATAATCTATTACCGCTTTTACTTCTAATAAAATATCAGAGCCTAATATGCCATGTATCTTTGGTTTCTTCAGGCTTTTGTAAGTATGGTTTACATGGCTTAAATCTATGGCTGCAAACAAATGATTTTTTATTTCAAGATCATTCATTTTCAAACTTTTTATTTTCAAAACAGCCGTTTCCATTTCCGTGCTGTTAAGCCCCCGGGTTTCTTTTTTCAGGTTTTTCATTTTTTTACTGCCGGGTAGTTTTGAAACAAAATTTTTATCAATCACCGTTTTTGAAGCACCGGTATCCAGTAAAAAACGGCACTTAATATCATCAACAAATAAAGTTAAAAAAACGTGATGGCTGTTTTCATCTAAATCAATAATTGAAAGTTTAAGAGGCTTCATTTAAATCATTTAGTTTTTTATAAAAAATAATGTTACAAATATTTGAGAAATGAAAATTATACTTGTTCAGCATAGTAAAAATAATTCTGTATCTTAAATGATACTAATTAAGGTTTTAAGTGATAATAATCGTTTCATTTTTTATTGAAATATACTCAACTTTATGCTGAAATGGTTTGCATGTTAAAACAAACATGGTGTATGAAGGATAACGTAATTTACTTGTTGGTCTTAGTTTTGTTCAGCGCTTGTTTCACTCAGGAGAAGCCTTATGATATTGTGCTAAGCACTTTCCCTAATGGCAACAGGCAACGGGTAGATACTTATGTGGGTAAAAATGAAAACGCTGTAAAAACTAAACAAGAAGAATTTTACGAAAGTGGCAAGCCGAAATTAGAGTACAACTATAAAGAAGGAAAACTACACGGGCCTTATTTGCTCTTTTATGAAGATGGAAGCGCAAAAGCCATTGGGTATTATGACAATGGCGATAAAGACAGCATTTTTCAAACCTTTTGGCCCAATGGGCAAATTGCTTCTGAAGAGTTTTTTGATAAAGGAAAAAGAATAGGGGCGGCACGCAACTGGTTTGAAAATGGAAAACTCTCTATTGAAGCCAATCACAGCGACAACAAATATGAGGGTAATTTTAAGCGATGGTATGGCAATGGTAATGTGATGCAACAAGGCCAATACGTAGATAATAAAAAGGAAGGAACATGGACTTTCTTTAACCGTGACGGGAAAAAAGATTCGGAAGGAAATTTTCTAAATGGCAAACAAGAAGGGTTTTGGGTTTTTTGGCATCCTAATGGAAGCAAGAAAGCAGAAGGCACATATAAAAAAGGGCTGAAAGAAGGCCGTTGGCCTTTTTGGTTCAGCGATGGTACTTTAATTGCCGAAACAAATTTTAAAGAAGGCTTAAAACAAGGCTATTGGGTTGAATGGTTCGATAATGGGCAAAAAGCATTTGAAGGCAATTATAAAGATGGCAAAGAAGAAGGGGCCATAACCACCTGGTATGAGAATGGGCAGGTGCGCACTAAAAGATTTTTCAAAAACGGGAAGGAAGAAGGCAAAACATATACTTACTATCCAAATGGAAAAATTTCTACCGAAGGAAATTATGTAACCGGAAAAGAGCATGGGAAATTTGTGGCCTATTATCAAAACGGGAAAAAAGAATTTGAAAAAACTTTTGTTATGGGCGAAGAAAACGGCACATTCAAAAAGTGGAATAAAGAAGGTCAATTGGAAATTATTCAGGAATATAAAAGCGGACAAATGGTTAATGAAAATAAATACATTGATACACCACCGCTTTGAACAAACTCCGGTTACTTCCTCTCTTTAAAAATTTTACTCTATAACTTTTCGCAGTGCAACATCTAAGACAATTATTTCTCAACCATATTGCCCAAACCAGTGATGCACCGCTGATGCTTGAAATTGAAAGCGCATCGGGCATTCATTTATTCGGAAAAAATAAAAAGAAATACATTGATTTAATTTCAGGAATCAGCGTAAGCAACATTGGCCACTGCCATCCTGAAGTAGTGAAAGCGGTGCAGCAGCAAGCAGCAAAATTTATGCACCTGATGGTGTATGGCGAGTATATACATTACCCGCAAGTGGCTTATGCTAAACTACTCACCGGGCAACTGCCTGAAAAATTAAATTCGGTTTACTTTGTTAATTCAGGCGCTGAAGCCACAGA